>NZ_JBAKAZ010000068.1:0-13758 GCF_038155185.1 Psychromonas aquatilis | reverse complement strand
GTGTCTGTGGATGCGCATTATAGGGATTCAGATCACATTGGCAAGCGTTTTATTGCGATTATTTGCAATTAATTTTTATACCAATATTGAGCACAAGTTACGCACAAAAATACGCAACTTATCCACAGAGTTATTAAATACTTTTAACAACTGCCGCTAAATCATCAAAAACGGCTGTTGCTAATGTTTCACCTTCTTCAGTTATTGCTTTACCAGTACGCACTAAATAATTAGTTTTTACTCCTGCAGCAATACCAGCTTGAATATCTGATACCTTATCGCCCACTAAAATTGAGTTTTCGATATCTATTTTTAAATCATCAATGGCATTATTCAACATACCTGGTTTTGGTTTACGACATTCACACTCTATTTTGAAATCGCCAATTCCTGCTTCACTGTGATGTGGGCAATAATAGATACCATCTAAATCCACTCCGCGATCAGCCATCGACCAATCCATCCATTCAGTTAATGTATGAAACTGTTCTTCAGAGAATAGACCACGTGCAATACCTGACTGGTTTGTAACAACAACTAATAGGTAACCTTTTTCTTTTAATGCAATGCATGCTTCTATTGCACCTTCTAAAAATTCAAAGTCATCAATTTCTGATACATAGCCATTATCTTTGTTTATTACACCGTCTCTATCTAAAAATACTGCTGGTTTTGACTTACTCATTTTCACTTCTCTATTTCAGGGCTGTTTAATGATGTTATTATGCCATTCATTATATTTCCCTACTATTAATAAAGAGTACAACTATGAAGAGACTTCTTGTTTTAACATTTATCGGCTTTATATCTGGTTGTAGCAACTACACTGTAGAGTCTAACCTCAGTAAACAAAACATTGAGACTTACTTTAAGCCATCGCAGGTAACTATCTACGATAAAAGTGAATTATTAGATAAAGAATATACTGTATTAGGTGCGGTTGAAGGAAGCAGTTGCCAAGAAGCAAGTAACGACCTCCCTGCTAGTGAAAAAGAAGCAAGAACAAATGCGCGAATAAATGCTTCTGATATGAAGGCCAATGGTATTGTATTTCAAACTTGCTTGAACTTCCCACAAGATGAAACCTGCGTAAGTAATGTTATTTGTTATGGAAGAGCACTTGAAGTAGATGTTAATGATGGTTGATTTTACACATACAGTGATTGGGATGATGCATTCACCTTATAAAGAAAAGTTTGCAGTGCCTAGACAACCAGGGTTAGTACCTAGTGCAAAAGCTGAATTAGAAATTCTCGCTCCCTATGATGATATTAATGCGTTTGATGGATTAGAGACCTTTAGTCACTTATGGTTAGTTTTTGAATTTCATCAAAACACATCGAACACTTGGAGTCCGACTGTTCGTCCACCACGGTTGGGTGGCAATAAGCGTATTGGTGTTTTTGCAACTCGTAGCCCTAACCGTCCCAATAATATTGGGTTATCTTTAGTAAGATACCATGGACTAGAACAACGTAAAGGAAAACTATTTCTTTTATTAAGTAACATCGACTTAGTTGACGGCACCCCTATCGTTGATATTAAACCTTATATTCCATATGCTGACTCAATCCCCTCAGCAAGTGCTGGTTTTGCACAAAGCGCGCCTTCAATTTCGGTGTCCGTCATTTTTTCAGCGCAGGCAATCGATCAATTACAAGCGTTACCTATCGAGTATAAAACATTACAACAATTTATTATTGAAGTGTTACAACAAGACCCTCGCCCTGCTTACAAAAAATCAAAAGTGGACCATAAAATTTACGCGATGCATTTATATGACTTTAATATAAAGTGGCAACATTCAGAAAATAGCATCACTGTTCACTCTATAGCTCCTATTTAAGGCGATCTTTGTTAACTTTTGTTCTATTATTTTTCGATAGAAAGTAGCCAATAGCGCCACCAGCCAATGCGCCAAATAAATGACTCTCATAGGAAATATTTGCTGAGCTTGGTAAAACACCAAAAACTAGCCCGCCGTAAATTAACAGTACGGCGAGAGAGATTAAAATGTCTCTAAAATGCTTTTCTTTAAAGCCATAGACAATGAGATAGCCCCACATCGCATAAACAACGCCACTCATACCAATATGGATACTTTGCCCTCGAGCAAATAACCATACTAATGTCCCGGTAGTTAATATTGATAAAATGAAAACAACCCAAAATCGCTTAACACTATGCAAACCAATTAAGCTAGAAAATATAATAAAAGGAAAGAAGTTACTTAATAGATGTGACCAGTCTCCATGTAAAAAAGGAGCAAATAAAATACCGGACAAATGGCTTGTTTCTCGCGGAGCTATACCGAAAAAGTTTACATTGACGACTGTGTTTATCAGTAATAAGCACAAACAAACTAACATGATCGCTAAACTATGTTTTAGTGTTTTTAAATAACGTTGCATATCAACTCCTCTTCTGTTTTTCTAAAACTAACTAATTTTCAGTCAAAAACACAATAAAATTTACATAAATCAACTAACAATGCTTTAGTCCACAGCAATCGACTGCTAAAATCAGCCAACTTACTATTCGCTATACGATAGAGAACTATCAACAAGGATCACCATGCGCACTACCAATTATTTATTATCTACTCAAAAAGAAGCACCAAGTGATGCAGTAATTGCCAGCCACCAGCTGATGTTACGCGCAGGGATGATTCGAAAGCTGGCCTCAGGTCTATACACTTGGTTACCCACTGGTTTACGTGTTTTACGTAAAGTTGAACGCATTGTACGTGAAGAGATGGAACGAGCAGGATCTGTTGAAATATCAATGCCAGTTGTACAGCCTGCTGACTTATGGCAAGAATCTGGCCGTTGGGATAAATTCGGCGGTGAATTATTACGTATTAAAGACCGTCATAACCGTGATTTTGTTTTAGGACCAACTCATGAAGAAGTTATCACAGAGTTAGTACGTAAAGAAGTGAACAGCTATAAACAGTTGCCACTTAACCTATTCCAAATTCAAACTAAATTCCGTGATGAAACACGCCCTCGTTTTGGTGTGATGCGTACTCGTGAATTTATTATGAAAGATGCTTACACTTTCCACCTTGACCAAGAATGTTTAGAAAAGACTTATCAAATTATGTTTGATGCTTATTGCCGTATCTTCGATCGTTTAGGCTTAGAGTACCGCGCAGTTATTGCAGATACAGGTAGTATCGGTGGTAGTGCATCACATGAATTCCACGTATTAGCACAAAGCGGTGAAGATGCGATTGTTTTCTCTGATCAAAGTGACTATGCAGCCAACATCGAAAAAGCTGAAGCTGTCAGCCCACAAGTTGAACTAGCAGCTGCAACGGCTGAAATGGAGTTAGTCGATACGCCTAATGCTAAAACCATTGCTGAGTTAGTTTCTGAACACAACATTGCCATTGAAAAAACAGTTAAAACATTAATCGTTAAAGCTTCTGAAGAGAGTGAATCTGATTTAGTGGCACTGATTATTCGTGGTGACCATGAGCTAAATGAAATAAAAGCGGAAAACCTAGCTGAAGTTGCTTCTCCATTAACTTTTGCTCATGAATCTGAAATCCGTGAGTTAGTTAAAGCAGGCCCTGGCTCTTTAGGCCCTGTCTCATTACCAATGCCATTTATTGTGGATCGCAGTGTTGCAGTAATGAGTGACTTCTCTGCTGGCGCTAATATTGATAACAAACACTACTTCAATATTAACTGGAACCGTGATGTAGAGTTAGGTCAAGTGGCAGATTTACGTAATGTTGTTGAAGGCGATCTAAGCCCATGTGGTAAAGGTAGGCTTTCTATTGCACGTGGTATTGAAGTTGGTCATATCTTCCAATTAGGTGATACTTATGCGCAAGCAATGAATGCAGCAGTATTAAACCAACAAGGTAAGAATCAAGTCATGACTATGGGTTGTTACGGTGTGGGTATTTCACGTATTGTTGCTGCTGCTATCGAACAGAGCAATGATAAAAACGGTATTATCTGGAATGATGTTATTGCGCCTTTCACTGTCGTGATCGTACCAATGAACATGAAAAAATCGCACCGTGTTGCAGATTTAGCCGAGCAATACTATGCGGAATTACAAGCAGCAGGCATCGAAGTGCTGTTAGACGATCGTAAAGAGCGTCCTGGTATTATGTTTGCAGATGCAGAGCTAATCGGTATTCCACACACATTAGTGATTGGCGACCGTAGTATTGATAACGGTGTGATTGAATATAAAAACCGTGCTTCTGGCGAAAAAGAAGAAGTGAAAATTGAAGAAGTAATTGCATTTATTAAAGCAAAATTAGCTTAACCTTCATTCACTCTAGTGAGTAACCTTTAAAACCACGTTTTTTAGCGTGGTTTTTTTATACCTTAATTTCCCCTCTCCCCTATTCTATTTCTATTATGGGTATAATTTAGGCCATCTCAACTGATAAACTTATTAAAAGTAAGTGGAGTGCACGCCAATGTTAAACAATAAATATCATTTCAATACTGAAGATTTATTAAGCAATAATTTTTCAACTGCTATCCATCAGTTTTGGCAGCAGCATGCCGCAATCAATACATTCGATAGTGAGTGTGGTGGCTCCATTCATACAGTGCATATTAAAACGGGCAATACTCAAGCGATTGTCATTTGCCAGGGACGAAATGAATCTGTGTTAAAGTACAAAGAACTTGCTTTTGATTTAAATAAACAAGGTTACGATATTTTTTTAATTGACCATCGCGGGCAAGGATCATCAAGTCGTTTAGGTGGAGATCTCCATAGAGGTCATGTTCATGAGTTTGAAGACTATGTCATGGATTTACGTACTTTTATTAATTCATTATCGTTGCAACAAGATTATCAAGCCTGTTTTTTACTTGCACACTCAATGGGAGCTGCGATTAGCGCTTTGTATTTACAAAAGCACGCTCACCCATTTCACAAAGCAGCTTTTTGTAGCCCGATGTTTTCTATTAATACTGGAAAAATACCTGTTTGGGCTGCTAAATTCATTAGCTTTGTTTGTGACACGACTTATAGTGTATTTAATGACTTAGCCTGTTACGCACCCAGGGTAGGTAAATATCAAAAAAGTGTATTCGAACAAAACGAATTAACATCAAGTAAGAAACGCTTTAGTGCTATATTTAATGTCTTTGAACAAGCGGTAGAAACACAATTAGGTGGGCCAACAATGCGTTGGATTAATAGAAGCTTATACGCTACCGAAAAAGCGGTAAAAAATGCCAATGCGATAAAGATCCCCATATTATTAATTCAGGCTGGTGCAGACACTATAGTAACAGAGAAAGGTCAGCAGCAATTTATGCTCAACCTTAAAGATGATCAAGAAAGTGAATGCTTGCGCATAGAAGGTGCAAAGCATGAAATATTATTGGAACAAGACCAATATAGAATTCCAGCACTTAATAAAATATTAAATTTCTTTCAACAATGTCAAACAAGGTAATACAGCTATGTATAAAATCGCTATTTCAGATCTTGATGGAACACTACTGAACCCAATGCACAAAGTATCAACGACCACCAAACAAGCTGTTGATAGTTGGAAAAAGGCAGATAAAGAATTCGTTATTGCCACAGGTCGACACTATATTGAAGCAAAAAGAATACAAGAAGATTTAGGTGAGCCAATTTACTTAATTACTTCCAATGGTGCTCGCGTTCATGATCCAAAAGGCAATATCATGCTCAAGCAAAACTTGCCAACAGAAATAGCGACAACCATTTGTAACTATGATTTTGATCCGAGTGTACAAATTAACTTATTCACTGATCACAACTGGTATGCAAATTTCTCACGCCAAGAGCTAAAAGATATGTGTATTGATACTGACTTTTTCTGCCAAGAGTGTGATTTAAAAAGCATTGATAAAAGCAACACTATTAAAATATTCTTTTATGGTGAGAGAGAGAAACTAGATATCATTTATAAGATACTCAATGAACAATTTGCAGGAAAAGTTAATCTCACCTTCTCATTAGATATGTGTTTAGAAGTAATGGAAGCAAATACCAATAAAGGGGCCGCAGTCAATGCCGTGCTAAAAGAAATGAATTTAACAGAAGCACAAGCTATCGCATTTGGTGATGGTATGAATGATGTTGAAATGTTAAAAAGTGTGGGCAAACCAATCTTAATGAAAAACTCACAAAATGACTTATTAAATGCCCTACCTGAAGCAGAAATAACCTTATCTTCACGTGATGATGGCGTAGCAGTTAAACTAAATAAACTTTTACAATCGTTATAAATAAAAAAGCCTAGCTTTATAAAAAAGCTAGGCTTTGACTGTCACTTCAAAAATTACTGCTCGTCACGCTGAAACACTAAATCTGTTTTCGTTGAAGCCGCTTCTACAAAATAATATCCTGCAATATTAAATGCTTTTAATTGCTCCAGATCTGTTATTTCATTTTCCATAATATAACGTGCCATTAACCCACGCGCTTTCTTAGCGTAAAAGCTAATTACTTTATATTGACCATTCTTTTGATCTTTAAAAATAGGAGTAATCACTTCAGCATTTAATTGCTTTGTTTTTACTGCTTTAAAGTACTCATTAGAGGCAAGATTAATTAAGTACTGACTATTTTCAGCACTGAGTTGTTTATTTAACTCTTCAGTGATTAAATTTCCCCAGAATTGATACAGATTAGTGCCACGTTCATTATCTAAACGGGTTCCCATTTCAAGACGGTAAGCTAACATTAAATCTAATGGGCGTAATAAACCATATAATCCAGAAAGAATACGTAGATGTTTTTGCGTATAATCTAATGTACTTTCATTTAATGTTTCTGCTTCTAAACCAGTATAAACATCACCTTTAAAAGCAAATAAACATTGCTTCGCATCATTATCCAATGAAAAAGGGGTTGTCCACTGTGCAAAACGCGCAACATTTAATCCTGCAATTTTATCGCTTACTTTCATCAATGAAGCAATATCTTGCATTGATAGTTTTTGACAACGGTTTATCAAAATTTGGCTTTCAGCTAATAGGTTAGCTTCTGTAAATTTAGTGGTCGTCGCTGGGCTTTCAAAGTCTAATGTTTTCGCTGGTGATATAACAACTATCATTCTTCTTCCTTCTTAATAAAAAGTGACCACAAGGATGTATTATTGAAAGCAATGAAACGAATTAAACTTTTCAATCAACCGCCATACTCTCAGCCTCTATTTACTTGATTCAGATGACTGCGTTTCAATTTAATGACTCATTGATGTTTCCTGTGTTGGAGATTCAGTATAACCAATTTTTATCTCCTGTATAACTTAAAATAGTGCTTGCTCGAAATTCCATAACATTCCCTCTTAAATCAATGACCTTACTTCCATCTAAATCAAAAAACTATCACTTGAATAGATAGAAGAAGAGCACAGAGAGGTGTTGATCTTATCTATTATGCTTTACACTAAAAGCTGGTTATACCTATAAACTATATTTGATGTGAATAAGATGATTAACATACAGAACAATATTCTAGCGGTTGAAAACAAAATAGCACAAGCGGCATTGGCAGCGCAGCGTGAAGATAAGATTCAGCTATTAGCGGTCAGTAAAACCAAACCTGTTTCACTTATAAAAGAAGCATTCAAACAAGGCCTCTCCCACTTCGGGGAAAACTATGTTCAAGAAAGTGTTGAAAAAATACAACAGGTTAAATTAGATCCTGAATTTGATAAGCCTATTTGTTGGTATTTTATTGGTCCTCTACAGTCAAATAAAACACGCCCCGTCGCAGAGAACTTTGATTGGGTACAAAGTGTTGACCGACTAAAAATAGCACAACGTCTTAATCAACAAAGACCTGAAGGTATGCCAAACCTGAATATTTGCTTACAAATCAATATCAGTGAAGAAGAAACAAAATCGGGCACAACCTTGTCACAAGTGATGGAATTAGCATCACAGGTTCAACAACTATCACGACTCAAACTACGTGGCATTATGGCGATACCACAAAAAAGTGATAACCCGAAAGTGGTTGAACAACAGTTTTTAACATTGCATCAAATATTTACACAACTACAACAGCAATATCCAGATATTGATACCTTATCAATGGGGATGAGTGGTGATTTAGAAAGCGCCATTAAGTGTGGTAGTACTATGGTACGAATTGGCACTGATATTTTTGGTGCACGATAAACATTAATAGAAAGGAAGAACATAATGCAAGATAAGAAAATTACTTTTATTGGTGCTGGCAACATGGCTGGCAGTATTATTAATGGTTTAGTAAAAGGTGGATACCCAGCTAACTTGATTTGCGCATCAGCACCAAGTTTAACCAATACGCAAAAACTAGCTGATGAACTTGCTATTACAGCAAGCCAAGATAATAACCAATCAGCATCATGGGCAGATGTCATTGTATTAGGTGTAAAACCACAAATGATGGCCGATGTATGTAAAGCATTAGTAGATGGCGGCGTTGATTTCACTAATAAATTAGTCATTTCTATTGCTGCAGGTGTTTCAGTAACACGTTTTCAATCTGTATTAGGTGAAAATACAGCGGTCATTCGTACTATGCCAAACACTCCTTCTCTATTACAAAAAGGAATGACAGGTTTATTTGCATCGCAACAAGTATCTGCACAAGATAAAGATTTTGCTAGCGAACTAATGGGTGCAGTAGGTGAAATTGTTTGGGTAGAAGAAGAATCACAAATTAATGGAGTGATTGCTGCAGCCGGATCAGCACCTGCTTACTTTTTCCTATTTATGGAATCAATGCAGAAGAAAGCAATGGAGATGGGCTTCAGCAAAGAAGATGCTCGTTTACTTGTACAACAATCTGCTATTGGTAGTGCCGAAATGGTTAAACAAAATGCTCATTTAGATCTTGAAACATTACGTAATAATGTAATATCTAAAGGTGGCACAACTGCTGAAGCCGTCCGTACTTTTAACGAACTCAACTTACCAGAAATCGTCGGCAAAGCGATGCAAGCTGCATCAGATCGCGGTGCTGAAATGGAAAAATTATTCTAACTCATTGCTATAATCATTCAATAAAAGGTAGAAATAAATGAATGCAGTTAACTTTTTAATCGATACCGTATTTGACCTGTATCTCATGGTGGTTCTATTACGCGTATGGTTACAATTGGCCCGAGCGGATTTTTATAATCCATTCAGCCAATTTATTGTAAAAGCAACACAGCCGGTTGTTGCACCATTACGTCGAATCATTCCTGGATTTGGTGGCTTGGACGTGGCGACATTACTATTTGCTTTAGTAATAGCTGCTGCAAAAATACTGACATTAACAATGGTATTTAATTACCCAGTTGTCCCTATCGCCATTCTTATTCAAGCGCTATTGGTATTATTATCTGCTGTCTTTAATTTAGTTTTCTGGGTATTAGTGATTCGTGCAGTATTAAGTTGGGTTAGCCAAGGTAGACACCCTATTGAAGCTGTTATGATCCAATTAACAGAACCTCTATTAAGCCCTATTCGTCGTGTTATTCCGTCACTGGGTGGATTAGATCTATCAATGTTAGTATTACTGTTAGGATTACAGTTTTTTGAAAAATTAGTGCTTGGGTTTATTGCTCAATTACTTGGGTAAACTACTTAAAATAATAGCTAGTTACTAATTATGAAGACATTTTTTACCTATCAAGGCGATGTTTTATTACTTCGCCTTTATTTACAACCCAAAGCAAGCAGAGATAAATTAGTGGGTGTTCACGGAGATGAGCTAAAAATAGCAATAACCGCACCACCCATTGATGGCAAAGCGAATGCTTATTTACTTAAATATTTAAGTAAATTATTTGGTGTTTCTAAAAGTGCAGTGGTGATTGAAAAAGGCACGCAAAGCCGTCATAAATTGATACGTGTGGAACAGCCTAAAAAACTACCTCCTATTTTTACAGAGTAAAGTAAGGCGTAATCATAGCTTGCTACAGTAATAGGCGAAGGTATTATCTACTTCGGCAATACCGTTAACTTACTTTTAATGAGATAAAAGCACTAAACTCAACCAGTCTCTTGCTCATATCTTATTAATAAATAAAAAGATTATAAACTTATAAAAGATTAAATTTCCGCATTTTTTATGCTGGATAAGGAATAAATATGAAGCAAAAATGGGTATTGGCTACTGGCAATCAAGGTAAAGTCAAAGAGATGAGTGAGTTATTAAATAGCTTCTCGATCGAGGTTTTGCCACAAAATCAATTCAATGTTCCGGATGTGCCAGAAACAGGCACCACCTTTGTTGAAAACGCAATTATTAAAGCGCGTCATGCATCGAAATTAACTGGGTTACCAGCAATAGCCGATGACTCTGGATTAGAAGTTGACTTTATCAACGGCCAACCAGGTATTTATTCCGCACGTTATGCAGGTGAAGATGCGAGCGATCAAGATAATATTGATAAGCTACTATCAAAACTTAAAGGTATTAGCCCTGAACAACGAAAAGCACGTTTTCAATGTGTGCTCGTTTATATGCGTCATGCATTAGATCCAACACCGGTTATTTGCCAAGGTACTTGGGAAGGTGTTATCACTGAAACTCAAAATGGTGAACAAGGGTTTGGTTATGATCCGGTATTTTGGGTTGAAGGTGAGCAAATGACATCGGCGCAACTGACTAAACAACGTAAAAGTGAACTAAGCCATCGTGGTAAAGCACTATCTCAACTGGTCAATATCTTAAAAGCAGAACTTACAGGCTAAAGTCTGGATACACTCCGACTGTTAACTTATTACTATTTTTAAAGCGGCCTAATTGGTCGCTTTTATGTTTTGGAAAAAATTAATGCTACAACTTCCTCCGCTCAGTTTATATGTTCATATCCCTTGGTGTATTGAAAAATGCCCTTATTGCGATTTTAATTCTCACAAATTAAAAGGAGAGATACCTGAGCGTGAGTATTTAAATGCACTTATTGATGATTTAACGCAAGATTTAAATTTTGTACAAGGACGAACATTATTTAGCATCTTCATCGGAGGAGGAACGCCAAGCTTAATCTCTGCAGCAGGCATTCAATGGCTACTGCAGGAGATTGAAAAGTTAATTCCTTTTAGTGAACAGATAGAAATAACATTAGAGGCCAACCCTGGTGCGATTGAAAACCAAAAAATTGCTGACTTTAAAAGTGCAGGGATCAATCGCTTTTCTTTTGGAGTACAAAGCTTCCAACAAGAAAAATTAACTAAACTAGGTCGCATTCATGGAGTAGAAGAAGCTAAAACGGCAGCAATACAAGCACATAATGTGGGCATGAAAACCTTTAATCTAGACTTAATGCATGGTTTACCTGATCAAAGTTTAGAAGATGCTATCAGCGATCTAAGCACGGCGATCGCGCTTAATCCTACGCATTTATCTTGGTATCAATTAACTATAGAGCCAAATACTCAATACTTTTCTCATCCTCCTAAGTTACCCGATGATGAAACACTGTGGAGCATTCAAGAAGCTGGCGTAAAACTACTCGCTGAACATGGTTATCAACAATATGAAATATCTGGTTATAGTCGTCCTGGTTGGCAATGTCAGCATAATTTAAATTATTGGCGTTTTGGGGATTATTTAGGTATTGGCTGTGGTGCCCATGGGAAAATATCATTACCTCTAGAAAATAAAATTTTACGCACAACAAAAATTAAACACCCTAAAGGTTATCTTGATCCTACTCGATCTTATATGGATCAATATAATACTGTTGAGAAAGAAGACCTGACTTTCGAATATATGATGAATCGTCTACGTCTTATGGAAGTTATCCCCTTCTCAGAATTTGAGGATTATACTGGATTATCACGAGAAACTTTAGATACGCAGTTAGCATTAGCGATCAAAAAAGGTTTGATAACTGTTAACCAAGAAAACTGTCAAGTAACGGCGTTAGGGCATCGATATTTAAATGAGCTGTTAACTATTTTTATGGAATAACATCAGTTCTATTGGTCACGAATCAACCTAACTTTTACCCCTTTAAGTTAGGTTGATACTGTTAACCCACTTACAATTTTAATATACTCCAAATTATCTAGCCTCTCGCTAAATAGTATTGGATATAAAGAGACTGATGTACTTTATAGGAGCTTGTTAATTCACAAGTTCAGTCTTTTCTGATGAGTATGAGTTAGCCTGACTTATTCCTCTCAATACAAACTTTATTCTCTAATGCAGCTGGTTAAACTCTTTTCTCAATAATAGGAAAAGGCGGTATTGATATCGGCGCTTATGGTAAACGTAAAGTGTATAAAAATGTCTAAGAAATACGACCATAGCCCAAACAATCGCATTAGGAGTACAAGCTAAAGTTGGTAGATAAGGGACTAGATATGGGAGAAGTAATGATTCAAAAAACAATATGGAGATTACGTTGATGGAGTAGCAATATTTATTTATGCTATCGGAGGTTTAATGTACAAGGCTTCAATGGGCAGAAAAATTACCTATAAAGCCGACAAATATAAGTATTTTCAATAATAGGGTCATTATGCCAATGCTCATTTCTTTTGCCTTAACAAGCTCATTTTATCATTGAGACTTAATAATAGAATGCTAAGCAGTGTAAAAAACTCACCGGTGCCTAACTAAAAATAATAAACCATAAAGATTTAAAGACTCATTATTAGGAATAGTATTATCAATCATAATCAACTTAAAAAAACGGAAATAATTGCGGGTGCTAAAGCGGCGATACCACTCATTATTGGCGGTATTCCTTTTGGTATTCTATTTGGCACATTAGCACCTAGTAGCGGATTATCCGTTTGGGCCACCATGGCCATGTCATTAATTGTTTTTGCTGGTTCAGCGCAGTTTATTGTCTTGGCGCTGATTGCTGTACAAGCCCCGTTAGAAGTTATTTTATTAACGACCTTTGTCGTTAATCTTCGTCATCTATTGTATGCCACGGCATTAGTCCCACATGTAAGTCATTTATCTCTGCCATGGCGTAGTCTATTAGCATTTGGTTTAACTGATGAAACCTTTGCTAACATGAGTCAGCGTTATCAACCTAACTCTCCTTTGGGGGATGATCATCAATTTGCACACTTCTTTTATCTAGGGTCCATGTTTAGCTTTTACATTAGTTGGGGCGGAGCAACAGCAATAGGCTTAGTACTCGGTAATGTGATACCTGATATGACAAGTTGGGGATTAGAGTTTGCAATGTCAGTGACTTTTATTGGAATGGTTATTCCATACCTTAATACTAAAGCGATGTTTAGTGCAATGTTAAGCGCAGCGATCTCCTCCCTCTTTTTCGCACACCTTCCCAATAAGCTAGGTCTAATCATTAGTGCGTTAATCGGTGTTATCGCTGGTTTAATTGTTATTCAGTTTCAAAAAGTATCGCTTAACCAAGGAGAAAAAGTATGAATGAGTTTTGGTTAATATTCGGTATGTTTGTTATCACTTTTGGTATTCGCTTTGTGATGTTTGCTTTTGCCGGTAAAGTTAGTTTTCCTATTTGGATGCAGCAATCTTTAAAGTTTGTTCCACCAGCAGTATTAACTGCGATCATTGTTCCTGCCGTAGTAATGCCCGAAGGTGTAATTGATTTTAGTCTTAACAATGTTTATCTGATTGCGGCTATCATCAGCGTTATAATTAGCTTAATAACTAAAAGCTTATTAAAAACAATATTTTTTGGCATGTTGTTATTTTTGTGCCTAAAATTTTTTATAGCAGGGTAAAGACTCCTGCTTAAGCACTTTTTATACCAATCACACTAATTAACTGATCTATTTTACTTGCTAAAATAACTTA
>NZ_JBAKAZ010000067.1:0-13976 GCF_038155185.1 Psychromonas aquatilis | reverse complement strand
GCTTAGTCTCATGAGCGGAGGAGCTCTGCGACTCCTTTTTTCAGCCTCCCTTGTAGGTGCAACAAATAAAACAACACTTCACTAGTTACCTTGTTGCATTCAACTTCGATGAATTTTGTTTGATGTATTTCGATTTGATGCAAGCAGGGAGACTAAAGTCACCGCCCCGAAGCGAACGTCCGCTTAGATAGGTACTTATCCATTTATTAACGCTAGGCCTACATACTTTTAGGAACTGAGCAATTTAGGCTCATGAATGGCCATTTTGAAAATGTGCTAAAGCCAGTAAATGCATTTTCATTTGTAATGAAGTTTGCTTACGGGCAAATATTTTCAAATCTGTCTTTTTTATATGCTCTATCTTGAGTTGCTTTAATCGCAATAGATAAATCAAGTCGATCATATTTTTACTTAGATTGATATAAGATATAGGTTAAAACTCACAAGGGTCATAATAAAACGTAAATTATTGTTCTCTAATAATTGTTAATGTGTCGTAAAGTTCAATATCAATATTACTTTTCGAGTCGTTGCGCATTTTGAATGGCCGCTAGCATCTCATTTGGATCTCGTATTGCGCGTACCGATTGCAAAAATGGATCCGCTTGCACATGCTGTAATTTCATAAACATTAGCCATTGCTTAATACGGCTAGGCATGAATTTCTCTTTGTCTTCAATTTTTCGCAACCATTGGTAATATTGCTCCATCACTTGTAAGTTGTCTAACCAAGAGTAGGGCGTTTCAATACCTTTAATGGCATTAGCTAGGTTCGGTACTGCTAATGAACCACGACCAATCATTAATTGATCACATCCGCTTATTTCAATACAACGTTGTGCATCTTCTGCACTGAAAATGTCACCGTTTGCAATAATCGGAATATCTACAGAATCTTTAATTTTTCGTATCCAATGCCAGTGAGCTGGTGGCTTATAGCCTTCTTCTTTGGTTCTTGCGTGTACAGCAAGTTCGCTGGCACCAGCTTCATTTATTGCTTGTGCATTTTCAATGGCGAGATTTTTATCGTGGTACCCTAAACGAATTTTGGCACTGACCACATGCTCACTAGGTACTGCATCGCGAACAGCTTTGACAATCTTATAAAGTGCTTCAGGGTCTTTTAATAAAACCGCACCGCCGCGGCTTTTATTCACCGTTTTAGCGGGGCAGCCAAAATTTAGATCAATCCCATCTGAGCCAAGCTTAATTGCACGCAGTGCATTTTCAGCTAAACATTCTGGATGTTGCCCTAATAGTTGCACTCGCACAGGAGTACCGGATTCAGTACGGCTGGCATTCCGTAACTCAGGACATAAACGGTAAAATACACGAGATGGAAGTGGTAGCTCTACAACACGAACAAATTCAGTAACACAACGGTCGATCCCACCAATGTTGGTTAAAAATTGGCGCATATGGAAGTCCATTACGCCTTCCATTGGAGCGAGTGTTATTTGCATGTTATATCTCGATTGTTGAAGAAGCGCGGATTATACCCGCAATCTGTGTTTAAGCAAAAACAACGGTAAGCTTATGAAAAAGGTTAGGTTAACAATCGTAATATCAGCTTGAAAAAACCAAGGTCGGGGAGCGAGTTTTAAGCTATCACTTTAATCATATTAATAGTCCCAACAAATTAGTTGCTTTTTCAGGCAACTATTGAAAATAAACAGTCACTTTCTAACAACATACTTGCACTTGTGCGAGCAACTATTTAACCTTAGGAGATTAGATAATGACAGGATATAAAAATGAGCTCGGAACAATTAACATTAATAAAAAACAGCATTAAAAGCATCGTCGATTACCCAATTCCTGGCATTATATTTAGAGATGTGACAAGCCTGATTGAAGATGGACTTGCATTCTCTACGACTATCGAGCTTTTTAAAGCACGTTATAGCCAAGTGAAAATAGATAAAATTGTTGGGACGGAAGCACGTGGCTTTATTTTTGGTGCACCGCTGGCAGCTGCTTTAGGGGCAGGCTTTGTTCCGGTTCGTAAACCTAACAAACTACCGCGTGACACGATTCAAGAAAGCTACGAGCTTGAATACGGTAATGATATATTGCAACTGCATAAAGATGCTATACAACCGGGTGAAAAAGTATTGTTAATGGATGATCTATTAGCAACAGGTGGTACGGCAGAAGCATCGGTTAAATTGATTCAACGTTTAGGCGGTGAAGTTGTTGAAGCTGCTTTTGTGATTGAATTACCAGATTTAGGTGGGGCTAAAAAATTAGCCGCGCAATCTGTTCCCATTTTTTCTTTGATTGAATATGCAGGTGAATAATCAGTGAGCTATCAAGTTTTAGCAAGAAAATGGCGCCCACAGACTTTTCAAGAAGTTATCGGACAACCTCATGTGTTAACCGCATTAGAAAATGGGTTAGAGCAGAATCGAGTCCATCACGCTTATTTGTTTAGTGGTACACGTGGTGTTGGTAAAACAACTATCGCGCGTATTTTTGCTAAAAGTTTGAACTGTGAAGAAGGGGTCACTTCAACACCTTGTGGTAAATGCGCAAACTGCCAAGATATTGATCAAGGCCGATTTGTTGATTTATTAGAGATAGATGCAGCCTCTCGTACTAAAGTAGATGACACTCGTGAGTTATTAGATAACGTACAATATAAGCCGGCACAAGGGCGCTATAAAGTATATCTAATAGATGAAGTGCATATGTTGTCTAAACATAGTTTTAATGCACTGTTAAAAACATTAGAAGAGCCACCGGAATACGTTAAATTCCTACTCGCAACCACTGATCCACAAAAGTTACCTATTACGGTGTTATCACGTTGTTTGCAATTTCATTTAAAAGCAATATTACCTGAACAAATTGAGCAACAATTAAACTCAATTTTAACTCAGGAAAAAGCAACGTTTGAAATGCCTGCACTAAACGTTATCGCTAAAGCGGCTGATGGCAGTATGCGTGATGCATTAAGTTTAACGGATCAAGCATTAGCCTTTGGCGCTGGTAACATAAAATATGATGCCGTACTAAAAATGCTTGGCACCATTGACCAATCACATTTACATTATCTTTTACACTTTGTTGCTTCAGGGAACAGTGAAAAAGTCTTTGAAAAAATACAAGAGTTTGTTCAGCTAGGTGCTGATTTTTCAGCATTACACCAAGAGTTAGCAAGCTTGTGCCATCAAATTGCTTTAATGCAGTTACAGGCGAATGCAAATGTGACTAAAAAAAGTGCAGTGCAATTATTGGCTGAACGTTTGTCACCTGAAGAAGTGCAATTATTTTATCAAATTGCAGTGGAAGGTTATAAAGACTATAACTTCGCACCAAATGGCAAAGTCGCGTTAGAGATGACGGTAATGCGTTTACTTGCATTTAAACCGGCTAATTATGTTGATATTGATGAAGCGATGTTAGCACAAGCAAATACTGCTGCAGTTATTAATCATGGTGATACTGAAACACCTGCTTTAGCACCTGCACCTGTGCCACGTCCAGAAGTGAAAGCAGCCGCTCCAGCACCTGCTCAAGCTTCACAAGTGCCGCCTGCAGCGACTAAACCTGCTCCAAGTCCTGAGCCATCACCAGCAGCAAGTATTGATAATGTAGCGCAACAGCCTGCGCCATCAACACCTGTTGATGTGCAGCCAAGCGAACAAACAGCTGAACTGCCTACTATTCCGAAAGCAACTGCAGAGCAACACACAAGCGCACCTGATCCGGTTTCTGCAACACCAACGGCTGAAGAAGCAACACAACAAGCTGAGCCAGCCGTTAAAAAAACATCGCAGTTTGATCTGTCAGGCCATAACAATTCTCGTAATATGTTGCGTAGTCATCGTCAAAAATTAGAACAAATAAAAAAGACTAGAGCGGCAGCTGATTCATCATCGGATAACAGAAATGTACCCGAACAGCCTGTCGCAGTTAAAAAACCACAACCTGCAGCGCCAACTTATCAAGCTCAGCCAGCCGCTACAGTAGAACCTGTTAGGCCTGCTGCTAAGCAAGTAACTAAACCAGCAGCTAAGCAAGTAGAAAGGGATCAACCAAGCAAACCGAATGAGCAAGAATTACCGCCATTAAGTAGTTATGGGGAACCTTCTAATCAACCACAATATGATGATTATGCGCGTTCAGATAATGATTATTTTGACCAATATCTTAGCGATCAAATACAACCAAATAATAGTCATGTTATCGAGCAGCCGAGCCAGGACAATGCTTTATCACAGCAACAAGTAAGGACCACTTCGCCAAGCACTGAGCAAGCTGCGATGACATCGACAACGGTAACTTCAACCGCGAATGTTCACAATGAGCAGAAAGCGCCTGTTCGACCTAACAAAGATATTTCAGGCTTAACCGATGGTGCACATACTGACGTTGAGTTGTTTAACGATCAGCATTACCCAACACCTGAAATAGATATCG
Source organism: Psychromonas aquatilis (assembly GCF_038155185.1). Lineage (NCBI taxonomy): Bacteria > Pseudomonadati > Pseudomonadota > Gammaproteobacteria > Alteromonadales > Psychromonadaceae > Psychromonas > Psychromonas aquatilis. The sequence goes on along the minus strand of NZ_JBAKAZ010000067.1, from coordinate 9,551 downwards.
CATTGTACGTTGAAGATAAAATGACGGATCCATGGTTTTTAGCGATTAAAGCGATGAACTTAAATGGCTTTGAGAAACTATTAGCAAAAAGTTGTGTGATGCAAAAACAAGATCAACAGATAAAATTGTTATTAGATCAGGCACAAAAACACCTGTTAAATAATCAAAAGCTCTGTGCAGAATTAACCGCATTAATTGCTGATTATTATAAAAAGCAAGATGGACAGCATTATACTGTTTCAATTGAGGTAGGGCGGGTAACAGATGCTAATACGCCATTAGCGTTAGAGCAGATTGTTTATCAGCAGTATTTAGAGAAAGCCAAAGAATCGGTTAAAAATGATGCGATCGTGCAGATGTTTGTGCGCGATTATAATGCTAAAGTCTATGAAAATAGTATCTTACCGTTATAATCAACTGTAATACGAACTAACTTATAAAGAGAGATAATATGTTTAATAAAGGTGGAATGGGCGACTTAATGAAGAAAGCCCAAGAAATGCAAGAAAACATGAAAAAAGCGCAAGCTGAAATCGCTAACACTGAAGTAGTGGGTGAGTCAGGTGCCGGTCTTGTTAAAGTTACTTTATTAGGTAACCATAATGTACGTAAAGTTGAGATTGATCCAAGCCTACTAGAAGATGAAAAAGAGATGCTTGAAGATTTAATCGCAGCAGCAATGAACGATGCAGTGCGTCGTGTTGAAGAAGTTAATAAATCAAAAATGAGCGGTTTAACAGGCGGAATGGATCTTCCTCCTGGCTTCAAAATGCCTTTCTAGGGTTTAGCTAAAAACGCTATTACTTAATTAAAGCAAACGTCTTATATACGAGGCTTACTTTCACTAACCGAATCAGGCAAGTGAAAGTAAGCCCTTTTTGTATAGAATATATGGCTATCAAGTGGCACTGTACAGCACAAACTTCATCTACGTAAAATGCAACAAGGTAAAGAGCGAAGTACTTTTAAGTATTCTAGATTTATAGAGCACTCTCCAAATATTTCGGACGCTTTACTAGTAGTATTAACGTTAACTTCGGGGCGGTGACTTTAGTCTCCCTGCTTGCATCAAAGTAAAAAACCAAAACAAACGTCATCTAAGTAAAATGCAACAAGGTAAAGAGGCGAAGTGCTTTGTTTTATTGATTGCATCTACAAGGGAGGCTTAAGCCACCGCCCCAAAGTCAAAACAAGATTCCTGAAAACGAGTGGCAGAGCTTCTCCGCTCATGAGACTAAGCTGACGCTTAATTCGCCCACCGTCCAAAAGAACACTTAATTGCTAGCTCGGGGCGGTGACTTTAGTCTCCCTGCCTGCATCAAAGTAAAAAACCAAAACAAACGTCATCTAAGTAAAATGCAACAAGGTAAAGAGGCGAAGTGCTTTATTTTATTAACTGCATCTTCAAGGGAGGCTGAAGCCACCGCCCCAAAGTCAAAACAAGATTCTTGAAAACGAGTGGCAGATCTTCTCCACTCATGAGACTAAGCTGACGCTTAATTCGCCCACCGTCCAAAAGAACACTTAATTGCTAGCTCGGGGCGGTGACTTTAGTCTCCCTGCCTGCATCAAAGCAAAAGCCAAAATAACACTGGTAAATGGCTGAGCTTGGTTTTCCTTACTAAAGGATAATTCATTTAAGGCATTCACCAAGACTTGGTTTCCCATATAATCCCCAACAATATATGTACTTGTTGTCGGTTTATTCTGGCGCAACTCGGTTAAAAAGGCGGTTAGATAAGTAGCGATCCAAAAGACATCTTCTCTATCTGAGACATATTCTAGTAATGCGGCGTTAAAGGGTCAAGAAAATAAAATGGAAACGTTAGTATATTCAAAATTATAGGTCATTTGTGCTGTTCGCTTAACCACTGAATTAAAAGTAACATTATATTCATGGATACACACTATCAAGCTATCTTTCCAAACATCGTTACCTAAATAGTTGGGGTAGTTTTACAAAATTCATCACGGCTCATCTCATCAATATTTTTAATTAAAATATGATCATCGCTGTTTTCAAGCCATAGCGTACTGTGAAAAGCTAAGGTTAGCACTAATACATCATAAAATATCGAGTATTTGCAATACTATGTATGAGTCAGAAAGAAAGAACCCTAATGGCTATGATGTTAACGAGTCTTGTGCAGCCATTTCACATTATCAAGAAATCGCATTAAAAATCGAAGCTAAAACCGCGGAGAGCTATCTCAAAGTGCTAACTGAAAAAATACATTATGCCCGGGATCATTGTGCTTATCCGGGAGAATATAATGGCGGTAAAGCAAGTTATGGTAGCGTGCACAATAGAGTTGAAGATTGGTATCAAAATGAACTGATCTATTACAGTCAGATCAAGCTAATGCGACTGGCTTTCTATCATCGATTTATGGCTTAATAATTTCTTAAATAAATTTGATGGCCGTTCATCATTAATATTCAAATCCGGTTTTAAACAAATTTAAAATGCAGTGCAGTCTCTCTTTTTCATCATAAAATCAACTGGTTAATATTTGTTTATGTTATAAATTATTGTACTTATCATTATTAATGCTTGGCTGTTAATAAGCTAACCTATTTTGTTGGAGGTATTCATTGATTGGTTTTCACGAATTAAAAGAACAACAACGTAATCAACGTCATGGCTTTCCTGATAACCTTGCAATACGCGTCCATCGCGCCCTGAGTTGGCTTAAAAAAGCCGAAGCATGTGAAGGGGATAATGATGCGCAATTTATCTTTCTGTGGATAGCCTTTAATGCAGCCTATGCCAATGAAGTGGATAAAGCACATCGTTTACCTGAAGCGCAAACTTTTGAACACTTCATCGAAAAACTCTATGACTTAGACAAAGATAAGCATTTAGCTGGTTTTATTTGGGAAGAGTTTGCAGGCTCAATAAGAGTATTGTTAGATAATAAGTTTATTTATCAACCTTTTTGGGATTTTAAAAATGGCTATATTTCAGAAATAGAGTGGACCACTCGTTTTGATAATGCTAAAAAATATGCCAATAAAGCATTGGGAAATGCTAATACGCCGCAGGTATTAACCATTATTTTTGAACGTGTGTACACGCTACGCAATCAACTTTTACATGGAGGGGCGACGCATGACAGTGCCGTTAATCGTGAGCAAATAAGAGACTGCTGCCGGTTAATGAAAAAACTCGTACCGACCATTATTAAGATCATGATGGAAAATCCCAATACATTATGGGGCGATGCACACTATCCGGTACTGCCAGCACAATAAACAATTGCTGAGAAGCCTATAATAATAGGCTTCTCATAAAAGCTAAAGCCTACTCGCCTTTATATAACACGCCGCTAGTACAAGTTTCCATAATTTCTACAGCATGTAATTGCGGTAAATCTTTTTTGACTCTCTCCCATAACCACATAGATAAAACTTCCGCAGTAGGATTCTCTAATCCAGGAATGTCATTAAGGTAGTAATGATCCAACATATCTAAAGTAGGTTTAAAAACGCTTTTGATATCAGAAAAGTCAATAAACCATCCAGCTGTTTCGTCAACGTCGCCCTTGAGATGTAATTTTACTTTATAAGAGTGGCCGTGTAAGCGCCCGCACTTATGACCTTCTGGTACATTAGGTAGCTTGTGTGCTGCTTCAAAAGTAAATTCTTTGTAGATTTCAACTGTCATATATTGCCTATTTTAAAATGGGTCATGCTTATTTCATGGTGTCGTAATAGCACCAGTCATATTGTAAATTTTCATTAATTGTATTTTTGGAAGGGCATTCTACCTGACTAAATCCAAGGTAGTTAGTCTGTAAATGAATATCAGTGGATAAATAATTATATTTATTTGTCAGAAGTCTGCTGAAATTAAAGTATTATAGCGCGCTATAAGCATACAATGACTGAATGGTATAGAACGAAGTAATGAAATATAAAATTAATGAGATTTTTGAGTCTTTGCAAGGAGAAGGCACATTTACTGGAAAACCAAGCATATTTGTTAGGTTACAAGAGTGTCCAGTGGGTTGCGCTTGGTGCGATACTAAGCATACTTGGGAAGTATCACTTGAAGACGAAATAAAGAAACCTCAATTTGACCTTAAAAAAGAAGAGTCGACTAAATGGTGTTCATTTACTTCAGCACAACTCCTGAACTTATTTTCAGAAAGAGGTTATAAAGCAAAGCATATTGTGATCACTGGTGGTGAGCCATGTATGTATGACTTAACTGATTTATGCCACGCTTTTGAAGCACAGGGCTATGGGTGCCAAGTTGAAACGTCAGGTACCTTTGAAATCAAGGTCAGTAAAGATTGTTGGGTGACACTTTCTCCAAAAATTAATATGAAAGGCGGGTATCAAGTATTAAGCTCTTCTTATCAGCTTGCATCTGAAATAAAATACCCTGTCGCTCGTCAATCCCATGTAGACGATCTTCAACAAATTATTCATGATAATGGGCTTGAGCATAAAAAAGTATACTTACAACCTATCAGCATGAAACCAGCTGCAACAGCATTAGCGATTAAATCATGTATTGAAAATAATTGGATGTTGTCAGTACAGCTACATAAATATTTAGATATTGAATAATAGAGAAAGGCATTGAATGCAATGCCGATACTTACTTATTAAATCAGAGCATTAACAATTATTACCCATTTCTACTCGCTGTTATCGAGGACATATGTCAACAGAGCAAATAATATTAAATGAATCAGCACAACAAGTGCGAGATACACTCATTGAACGTGGTTTAGAAACACCCATGCTGCCAAGTAAATTTACGCCTGAACAACGTAAAGAAAAGATAGAGCAGCATATGCGTGAAATATTAAACCTAATGTCATTGGATTTAACCGATGATAGTTTAATGGAAACGCCAAAACGCGTCGCTAAAATGTATGTTGATGAGATTTTTTCAGGATTAGATTATCGCAACTTTCCTAAAATAACCGTGATCGAAAATAAAATGAATGTCGATGAAATGATCAAGGTTAATAACATTACAGTAATGAGCACTTGTGAGCATCACTTAGTGACGATTGATGGTCTAGCTACTGTGGCTTATTTACCACGCCAAAAGATCATTGGTTTATCTAAAATTAACCGTATCGTACGCTTTTTTGCTCAACGCCCTCAAGTACAAGAGCGTTTAACACAGCAAATATTAGTTGCACTGCAAACATTATTGGAAACAACAGATGTAGCCGTAAAAGTGGATGCCGTTCATCACTGCGTTAAATCACGCGGTATTATGGACTCAAGCAGCTCAACCACCACAACAGCGTTAGGCGGGATTTTTAAATCAAACCCAGCAACACGCCATGAGTTTTTACAGCAGTAAGCTTGCTTAGGTAGGATAACTGTAAATTAATACATCTTGCTTCAATTGATTTAATCTTAATCCAGTAACAGCGTGTAATGTATTGCTGTTACTGGCCATTCTTTTGTATTCTATTACCAATAAAACCACGCAAAAATATATACGCGAATTCTATAAAGCTACAATATGAATCATTAAATCTCGGTGATTGTTGTGTCGATATTAAATAACCGTGATTAACATTTATTATTTTAAAAATAAGTGAATAATCAAATTCATTGAAATAACTTCCTGTATTATAAGTTCAATAGGTTACACGCACTGACTTATGATTATACTAATTAACTGATCTATTTTACTTGTTAAAATAACTTATTTCTCCGTTATTATTTTTTCTGGGTAAAATTTAGATCACTTATTTAATATAATTGGTATTATCTAAAAAATTATTAATTAAGGAATCTTTTTGAAAAAATTAAATGTAGTTGCTGCAATTATTCAATGTGGTGAAGAAACACTTTGTGTTCAACGTGGGCCAGCAAAATTTGATTATATAACGAATAAGTATGAATTTCCTGGAGGTAAAATTGAGGTTGGAGAGACAAAAGAGTCTGCAATAATTAGAGAAATTAAAGAAGAGTTACATTTAGACATTATCGAACCCCAATTTTTTAATACTGTCCATCACCAGTACCCGGACTTTCTTATCACCATGCATTCTTTCATTTGTCCTGTTGAACATAAGGGTTTAACACTTACAGAGCACATAGATCAGAAATGGCTGAAAATTGATCAGTTACACACTCTTGACTGGGCTGCCGCTGATATTCCAATAGTAGAAAAGTTACAGACAAAGCAGAAATAAGAGTTCTAAAAAATGATATTAGATGAACTGAGTAAAAGCTTACAAACAGGTTTTGTTGATAAAGAGTCAATATCTGAAAAATTGTATCAACCAACATTATTGGTCAATAAAAAGAACCCTCCACAAAAGGTGCTCTCTACGATTTTAGAGGAATTGCGTTATTGTGATGAATTTTATATTTCCGTCGCATTTGTAACTACAAGCGGCATCGCTACCCTAATAAATACCTTTAAAGAACTCGAAAATAAAGGGGTTAAAGGTAAGGTTGTTGTCTCGCAATATTTAAATTTTACGCAACCTGAAGCGCTTAGAAAACTGCTTAAATTCACTAATATTGAATTACGTATAGCCACCAAAGAAAACTCCCACTCAAAGGGTTATTTGTTTAAAAAATCGGAATATTACAACCTTATTATAGGCAGTAGCAATCTAACGGCTTCAGCACTAGCGACCAATAAAGAATGGAACCTTAAAGTATCAGCACTTCATTCGAGTAGTATTGTTGAAAAAATTATTGGAGAGTTTGACTCTGATTTTCAAAATGGAACACCTGTAACTTTATCGTATATTGATGATTATGAAGTTATTTATAATCAACAAAAATTACTTTCTAAAGCACATGAGTCAGTACTTGTTAAATCTTTAGTAATACCAAATTCTATGCAGGAAGAAGCCTTAAAAAATATTAATAATTTAAGAAACAAGGGCGCGATAAAAGCGTTACTAATTTCTGCAACAGGGACAGGTAAAACCTATTTATCTGCTTTTGATGCTAAGGCCTTCGAACCCAAACGATTACTATTTGTTGTGCATCGACAAACCATAGCAGAAAAGTCTATGGAAACGTTTCAGAGTGTTTTTGGCAGTGATAAATCTATGGGAGTTTATTCTGGTAAGCAACAAGAAGTAGATAAAGATTTTCTTTTTTCAACAGTACAAACTATTTCTAAGCAAAACCATTTAGATAAATTTGATAAAGGCTATTTCGATTATATTATTATTGATGAATCTCATCGTTCAGGTTCTGATTCATATAAGCGACTTCTAGAACATTTTCAGCCACAATTTTTATTGGGAATGACGGCCACACCAGAGCGAACTGATGGAGAAGATATTTTTAGTCTGTTTGACCATAATATAGCTTACGAGATTCGCTTAAATAGAGCGATGGAAGAGGGCATGTTAAGTAATTTCCATTATTATGGCGTTACCGATCTTATAATTGATGGGAAAGAACAAGAAAATATTCGTGATTTTACTTATCTTTCATCCGATGAAAGAGTTAAAAATATCGTTAAATACGCTAATTTTTATGGCTCAGATAATGGCAGAACTCGAGGCCTCGTTTTTTGTTCTCTTAATGATGAGTCAAAAAAATTAGCCGAAATGTTTAATAAAAGTGGTTTTCGTTGTGTTGCACTATCTGGAGAAAGCTCTGAAGATGAAAGAAGAGATGCAATTCATCTATTGGAGTCTGATAATTTATCTGAAAAATTAGACTATATATTCACCGTCGATATCTTTAACGAAGGAATTGATATTCCAAAAGTAAATCAAATTATAATGATACGACCTACAGAGTCTGCAATTATATTTGTGCAACAACTAGGTCGAGGCTTACGTAAAGTGGGAGGGAAAGGATACCTTACTGTTATTGATTTCATTGGTAACTACAATAACAATTACCTTATTCCGATTGCGCTTTACGGTGACACCTCATACAACAAAGATGCTTTGCGCAGAACAATATCAAGTGGCAGTACACTTATTCCAGGAAGTTCTACAATCAACTTTGACGCAATTACTAAAGCACGAATTTTTGAATCCATTGATTCCGCAAATATGGGGCTATTTAAAGATCTTAAAAAAGATTATGACTTACTTAAGTATAAACTTGGGCGAACACCGATGATGATGGACTTTATTCATCATGGTTCACGAGAACCATATTTATATGTTGAATACTCAAAGTCTTATTATAATTTTATATGTAAAGTGGAAAAAGATACCGAGTATGACCTTGATAAAGAGCAGATAGCATTATTAAGCCAATTTGCATTGAACATCAATAATGCAAAAAGAGTAGAAGAATGCATTATTATGAAAGAGCTTATAACGAACCCTTTCTTAGAGATAAATGATTTCAAAAGTATCATTAAAGCTATGTATGGTTATGCTGTCTCAGATGAGACGATAGAATCATGCATAATCAATCTCAATTTCAAATTTATAAAAAAAGAATCTTCTGTTATTGAGTTTGAAAATAATAAATTGAAACTTTCACAAGTGTTTAATCAACACTTGAAAAATGCTTTATTTAAAAACTTTCTTATCGATAACATTGAATATTCTATACACACATACAATAAGCATTTTGATCTCAAAAATTATATAAATGGTTTTCAATTATATGGTAAATATACGCGTAAAGATGTATGCCGAATACTCAATTGGGAGAAAAATTATGAGAGTACCGTTTACGGATATAAGATCTATCGTGATCAAGCCCCGCTTTTTGTTACATACAGGAAGTTAGAAGACATTTCTTTAACTACTCAATATAACGACCATTTCATTAACCAAGATGAATTCGCATGGGAATCTAAAGCTGGAAGAAAACTTGATAGTAAGGATGTTGTTGCTATTCGAGATGCAGACAAAACCGGTCTTAACGTTTCCTTATTTATACAGAAAAGCAATAATGAAGGTACAGATTTTTACTTTATGGGTAATGTTGATACTGTCAAAGGCTCTTTAACTCAAAAGTATAAAGTTAATGATAAAAACAAAAATGTACCAGTAGTTCATATGGAATTTAAATTACGAAATACTGTTCAAGATTCACTTTATACATATCTAACTGGTGAAGAAATCGTAGAAGTGAAGAAGAAACCGACAACCCTAAAAGTAGTTTCAACTGCACCTTCAGAAGAAATTATTGATGATAAAGAGCAAAATTTTATCCCATTTTATGACTTTTATGCGGCCGCTGGTTCTTTTAGTGACATGCAGGAAAATAAAGATTTTAAGATGCTTGAAGTACCAAAACAGTATTCAACAGAACAAAAGTATTTTGCCTGTAGAGTCATTGGTGAATCAATGAATCGTCGTATCAAGAACAATTCTATTTGTATATTTAGGGAATCACTTGGTGGTTCTCGAAATGGTAAAATTGTTATTGTTGAAAATTATGGTAAAGACGATGAAGAATATAATTCATCATTTACCATTAAAACCTACGCCAGTGAAAAAATAGCTTCTGATGATGGAGAGTGGGAACATTCGGTTATTTTATTAAAACCAAACTCTACAGAATCACGATCGGTGTTTTTCAAGACAGTTGGCACTCATTAGCTAATTTTTATGCGACTTCTT
>NZ_JBAKAZ010000066.1:0-14803 GCF_038155185.1 Psychromonas aquatilis | reverse complement strand
CATTGCATCTGCAAGGGAGGCTGAAGCCACCGCCCCGAGATCGAAGACAAAAATTATCGAAGTAAAATACAACAAGGTAAAGAGTGAAGTGCTTTTTTTATTGATTGCATCTACAAGGAATGCTGAAAAAGGAGTCGCAGAGCTTCTAGCACACCGTATTACACAGCGACTATTAAAGGGATAATACCTTTATTGGTATATTTTCCCTTCATGCTTTAACCAACCATCTGCATGATTACCTCGTGGGTCTAAATGGGTCCAATGAACTAACCCCCCCTGCTTACTCCACTCATACTCACCGCTGAATTGTATTTTATCGCCATTAGCAATGGCATTAATTCTGGGTGCTAAATCAATATTATGCACAACTAAAATAGTGCGTTCAGGTGATAAGCGTAAAATAAACTTTTGATGTTTTGAACCTTTTAAATCATCTTTTAATAGTTTAACCACTGTGCCACTACCGTGTACTTGAACACCACTTTGCTCATTCTTATACGCCTCTTCCAATAGATTGATACTAGTATCAATTTGTTGCCGAGTTTGAGTGTTATTTTCAATTTTTTCTAATCTATTGTTATCCACCTTTATATCAAAAAGTGAATTGCCCTCTTCACGGCCAATAAACCACTCATAGCTTGATACTGTGATAAACAATACTATCAACCACTTTTTCATAAACTACTTTTCCTTGTTTAATATCGAAAAGGTTGGTAATCCTTTTATATGATGAAGATAAGTTAGGTTAGGTAAATACGCATCTTGTTAAATATTATGAAAGACATAAGAGAGAATATTAACGTAGATCGTGCATCAATATCTTTACAAATAAATAACAAAAATACCATTTATTTTAACAAGTATAGGCTAATAGACGGAGATGATAGTGATATTAATAAGATCAACTAGTTATATTGAAATGCTAATTAAGTACTCAGAAAGGTTTTTCTGAAGGTGCTTTGTTGATTTAAAAAGCACCGTCAAAAATGAACAACAAAAGTGGGCCCTCTTCTCTAGAAGCACACTCACTGATATAAGCTTTTATTATTTTAGTAAACGAATCGCAAAAGGAACTCGGAACACCTGCCCATTATAGGTTGCTAATACGCCCATCAAACAAAAAATGATATTGATACTAAAAATCACAAAATACATTAAAAAACCAACCAAGATAAAGGTTAGAATTGAACCAATAAAAGTGGCGATGAGTACTGTGATAGACCAATTTAATGCTTCTTTTGACTGATCTTCAATATAAGCATCATCCTTTTTTAATAAATACAAAATTAGCCCCGGAATAAACCCGAAAAATAAAGTGCCAATCCATATCAATAACACAATGTTTTTAGATTCTTGACTGATATTGAAGATTTCTTTTGTAACCTTGTTATTCATTTATAATCCTTACTGAGATGATGAAATGGCTATTAACATAATACGATAGGTAAACTAATTTATTGTATATCACTCGAAACCTCATGTACCCACTGAGAATAAAAAATTAAATAAAGCGAAATACAGAATAAACGAGTAAAGCAGTAGCTAATAATAGAAGTGAGGAACTTTAGTGTAAATAAACACCTTGCCATTAATAGGCTTAGGTGCTTATTTAATTGATATTAACGTTATTGATCTATTTGGCCATACTTTTCATTGAACCTATCATCTGTCATTACCAATAATAAAATAAACTCTATTAGTGAGACAAAAGCGGGAATAAATGTCCAACAAAATAATAAGTAGAGAATGCCTAGGCCTACATTACCTAAGTAAAAATGATGAACCCCAAAACCGCCTAAGAAAAAGGCTAATAATGCAGCCGCAATTTTACTCTTTCCGTTAGGTGCAGTATAAGCAAAGCTATTAGGCGCAATCATTTGTCTTACACCACACTTAGGACAAATTTCAGCTTTAATATTAATTATTTCACCACAATCAGCACAAAATTTTTCATTATCTGCTTTTTCTGTCGATGCTTCGTTCATTGAGATATCCTATTAATTGTTATCAATAATAACCATTACTTAGCACTTTGATACTGTCATCAATAAGTAACAGCTTAATACGATACTGAATATTGAAAATAACAGAATGAAAATTAATACTCAATTATTTATTATTAAAATATATAAAAAATAATTCATAAACACTTAATTTATAAGCTATCACAGCGATATAATCGAGGTAAACCCTAGACGAAACTAATATTAACACGCCACAGATAATGATTACTTCCCCCTTGCTTTGAGACAAAAAGAAAGTTATTCGAAACGATTATTTTTCTAATCGATTAGCCGTCCAAAGATAAAGTAGCTCTAATGCGATCGTCGCCCCTGCTAACGCGGTAATATCACTTTGATCATAAGCGGGAGAAACTTCTACAACATCCATGCCAACAAGGTTAATTCCCTGCAATGCTCGAATAATTTTTAAAGCTTTATCTGAACTAATGCCACCGCAAACAGGCGTTCCCGTCCCTGGCGCAAAGGCCGGATCTAAACAATCGATATCAAAAGTTAAGTACACAGGTTTATAGCCAACAATACTTTTAATCTGCGTTACAATTTCATCGACTGATAAATCATTCGCTTGCATCGCATTGATCACATTAAACTCATGCCCTTGCTGTTTATATTCAGTCCGTATACCAATTTGCACTGAAGATTTAGGATCAATTAAACCTTCATTTGGGGCATGATAAAACATCGTGCCATGATCATAGTGGCTACCATTGTTATAGGTGTCTGTATGGGCATCAAAATGCACTAAAGCCATCTCACCATAATGCCTAGCGTAAGCGCGTAATAAAGGTAAGGTAACAAAGTGATCTCCACCTAAACCGAGTAACATTTTACCGCTTGTTAATATTTCATTGGCAGCTGCTTCAAGGCGTAGTGTCATGTCTTCAGCATCACCACAATCAAACACTAAATCACCTGCATCAATCACTTTAATCTGTTCAAATAATGAAAAAGTCCATGGAAATTTTTTACTTTCCCAAGATAAGTTAACCGAAGCACGTCGAATGGCATCAGGCCCTAACCTAGCACCTGATCGGCCTGAGGTAGCCATATCAAATGGCACACCTAACACCACCACATCTGCTGCTTCAGTAAGCGGATTTTTAACTAATGGACGGCGCATAAACGTCATCGCATTTGAGTATAATGAATCATCTTTTTTAGTAAATAAGTCATCAAATTGTGCTGCCATTTAAAAGCCCTCTAAATAAGTATAACCGGCTAAGCCTTGCTCTAATTCATCTAAAATACTTTGTTGCTCCGCTTCAGATACACGTGATGATGCTAATGCACGGTAATTATCACGAATAGCTTCTACATCAATGTGCACATAGTTCATTACATCTTCCACGCTATCGCCTTCATTAATTGATGCAATTTCCCATCCGCCCTGTTCATCCACATTGACAACAACACTGTGTGTATCACCAAATAAATTATGCATGTCGCCTAAGATTTCTTGGTAAGCGCCAACTAAAAAGAACCCCATTAAATAAGGCTTTTCACTTGACCAAGCAGGGACAGGTAAAGTTGTTTCAATCCCTTGTCCATCAACATACTGGTTGATAACACCGTCTGAGTCACAGGTGATATCTAATAAGACAGCCCTTCTTTCTCCTGCTTTATCTAAATTAGATAACGGTAAGATAGGAAAAACTTGATCAATTCCCCAAGCATCAGGTAACGATTGAAATAATGAAAAGTTAACAAAAAACTTATCCGCTAAACGCTCATTTAGATCATCTAAAATAGGACGATGAAAGCGGTTTTTGGTACTCATTTGTAAACTTAACTCATGGTAAATACGCAATGCAACTTGCTCTCCCCAAGCACGTTGTTGCAAGCTAATTACCCCAGTCGCAAACTGGTTATGTACTTCTACAATGTCACTTTGTGTATCATTATAAATTTCAATTAAAGCGCGATCATCGCTGCCAGCAGATAATAAACACCAGTTATTCCACATATTCAGTAACAATAAAGAACCTTGTTGCTCTGGTGCATTAATCTTTTCAGGCTGATAAGTTTCAGCACCGATAACATTAGTGATCAATACCGCATGGTGCGCAGTCAGTGAACGACCAGACTCAGAGATAATCGTTGGGTTCGGTTGTCCATACAAATGACAAACATCACTGATGGTGATCACAATATTACGTGCGTATTCTGCTAAACTATAGTTCATTGAGTTATGGGACTGACTACGAGTTCCATCATAATCAACGGCTAATCCACCACCCACATCTAAATAATCTAACGGCACGCCCATCGCACGCAATTCGCAATAAAAACGAGCAGCTTCACTAACCCCATTTCGAACATCTCTAATATTGGCCATTTGCGAACCTAAATGGAAATGCACAAGTTGTAATGTATCTAATTGATTCAATGCAGTTAAGCGTTCAACCACAGTTAACACTTGAGATGACGCAAGTCCAAATTTAGATTTTTCACCACCACTTGATTGCCATTTCCCCGCACCTTGCGATGCTAAGCGTATACGTAAACCCATTCGTGGTTTTACATTTAATGCTTTGGCTTCTTCGAGCACTAAATCGAGTTCAGAAAGTTTTTCTAGAACGATCAATACTTTATGGCCTAATTTCTCACCGATTAATGCTAAACGAATGTATTCTCTGTCTTTGTAACCATTACACACGATCACTGAGCTAGCTTTGTGTGCTAAAGCTAATACCGCTAATAATTCAGGTTTACTGCCCGCTTCTAATCCTAATTGCTTCTGCGCCAATTTCTCTTGGCTCGCTAGAATTTCATCCACGACTTCTTTTTGTTGGTTGACCTTAATTGGGTAAACTAATAAATAACGGTTATCGTAATTTGTTTCTGTTATTGCTTGATTAAAAGCATCACAAATATTGTGTACTCGTTGATGCAATATCTGTGGAAAGCGCACTAATGCCGGCATACTTAAATTACGTTTTTCTAAATCGGCAGCAATATCACTTAATGCAACTTGATGTTCAGTTCCACTACGTGGAGAAACATACACCTCTCCTTGATCATTTATGCCATAAAAGCCTTGGCTCCAGTAACGAACATTGTATTCCGCTCTAATGCGGTCCATATCAGTTGAATGTTGCACTTTTAAATCTCTCAATAATGTAGAAACAGAAGTGATCTCGTTATCTAAAATCACTGTTAATTAAAATCGGGCGGATTATTAGTAAATAAATAGGTGGCGTCTAGCGAATAATTTTTGACTTATTAATCAAAATAAATGATTGATTGTGTAACTCAGTATTATTTTATTGATTAGTTGAGGTAAAAACTTGATAAAAAGACCTAACTCATTCAACTCAATAATGAATTAGGTCACTATATGGCAGTGGTCGTTACTTAATTTTAGTGACTAAGACTTGCTCTACACGCACTCCTTCAAGATCTAACACTTCAAACTTATAACCATCATGGATAAAGCTATCGGTACGTTTAGGAAGCCTTTTTAAAACATAAATCATAAAACCAGCGATGGTTTCATACTGGTTTCGCTCCGGAAAGTCATCGATATCCAGGCTACGCATTACCTCATTGATAGGCGTAAGCCCCTCTATTAACCAAGAAGAGTCATCTCTTTTCACTATCGGCTCTTCATCTTGATGTGTAATTAATTCTCCCATAAAACTACTCAGTAAATCTTTCACTGTGACCAGCCCAACGACAATGGCGTATTCATTAACAATCACAGCAAAAGGTTGAGGGGCTACCTTAAATGCATTTAAGGCCTCAGAAAGTGTTAATGTTTCAGGTAAGTAAAACAGATCTTTATGTACTTTGGTTGGATGTAACTGTGCAAGTTCACCTTTTAAAACTAAACGTAATATTTCCTTAGACTCTATACTGCCTTGGATATTATCTAAGCCACCATCACACACTAAAAAGTCATTATGAGGCTGGTCTATGATCTTTTGGCTAATCTGCTCACTAGAATCATCTAAGTCAAAATAGATAATCAAATCACGTGGGGTCATCACACTGCCAATAGTGCTATTTTCTAAATCAAAAACATTACCAATTAACTGGTATTCTTGCTTTTGAATACTGCCATCTTCTGCGCCAGCATCCATCATCGCAATGATATCTTCTGTTGTGACGAGCTCACTTCGTTCTGTAGGAATATGAAATAAACGCAGCAACATATTGGTCAAACCATTAAATAAAAACACTGCTGGCATGAGCAGAAACGTAATACCGCGCATCAATGACACAATACGAATAGCCACCGCTTCAGGCATAATAATCGCTAAACGTTTAGGTAATAAATCAGCAAATAAAATGAATAAAGAAGTTAGACAAATAAACGAAAGGATAAAACTTAATTCACCCAATAATGGGCCTTGGTATATCAAGCTAATAAGTTTTTTTATATAAGGAGTTAATGCTTGTTCTCCGATAATACCGCCGAGAATAGAGATACCATTCAAAGCAATTTGCATCATCGCAAAAAAGTTACCCGGTTTTTGCTGTAACTCGATGACCTCTAACGCTTTTACATTCCCTTCATCGGCCATCACTCTTAGCTTTATCTTTCGTGCAGCAGAAATGGAAATTTCAGACATAGCAAATACTGCACCAGCTAATATCAGTACAATAATGCTGAACACATCACTCATTTTTTAACCCTTTTAACATAACTTGATTACAACGATTGAAAATTAGCTTAACCGAATGAGATAAGCTAATAATTGATTTGTTGGTCGCGACAAACATGCGCGCATTATAGGGTGAGTTTTAACTTCAACAATAGTTATTTCACAAAATACAGATAAAAAATATCAGTGCTAAATGTATCAACCCAAACACTATTAGAAAGTAGTAAAAGGAATAAAGGAGGCAGTTAACATGTTATTGGTGATAGTCAATGAATTGCTTAAGAGTCTGTGAACAACTCAATATCAGAAAACAAATAGATGACTACTTATTTATCGCCTAATTTATTTTGTTGGTTGCTTAACTTTGAAAGCAGGATCCCATAAAGTCACTCTATTTCGGCCATTCTCTTTAGATTGATAAAGCGCTAAGTCAGCCTGTTCTATTAACGCTTCGGGGTTATTAGCATTAAATTGAATAGACGAAACACCAAAACTACAAGTCAGGTTTATGTTATTAAAGTTAGCATTTGCAATTTTATCTCGTAATAATTCTGCAATATTTTTTGCTTGAAGCAATGTTGTACCAGGTAAAACAATACAAAATTCTTCACCGCCATAACGGACTAACGTATCACTCTTACGAATACTATCTTGCAAAATACACACTAACGTTACTAATACTTGATCTCCCTTACTGTGACCATAAGTATCATTAATATCCTTAAAATAATCAATATCCAATAATATGAGACTATACTCCTCAAAAGCTTGAATATTTTTGAAATCTTCGCTCATTGCACTAAATAAAAAACGACGATTATAACAACCTGTCAGGGGATCCGTTGCCGCTAGTGTATCTAATTTCTTATTTAGTCGATTAGACTGCTTAAAACGACGATAAATAAAAATTACCATCACAATAGAAACAATTAATAATATAATTAACATTCCGTTAGTGTAACGATTCTTAGTTAACTCTAACTCAGCTATTTTATTTTCTTGCTTGGATAGTTTCACTTCATTGGTTTTTTGAGCCAATTCAAACTCTGTAATACGCGCTTGTTTTTTTAATAATTTTAATTCCATCTCTTTCTGATGTGAATAAAACTTAGCTTTAACAGTAACAAATTCACGCTCTTCTTTTTGCTTTTCAATCAATCTAGATAACGCAATCTCTTTTTCTGCATAATACAAAGACTGCTCATAATTAGTTAATAGTTTTTCAGCTTTTCTTAGTCCCCGATATGCATAAAGCTGCTGATTCATATCCCCTATTTGTTTGGCTAAAGTAAGGGAAGACGTTAAGATTTTTATTGCTTGTTTGCTGTCTTTTTCAATTAATACGCTAGCTAATGAAGTTTGTGCTTTAACTTGATAAATAACACTCCCGACTTTTTTTGCAAGCATTAAGGAGCGCCGATAAAAAACAATTGCATGTTGAATATCGCCTTCCTCTCTATAAATATTGCCAATAATTCTAGCGGATAGGGATTCACTTTCTTTGTTATATTCCTGTTGATATATTTTATGTGCTCTTTCAATCAGAGCTCGCGCTTTTCCATAATCTTGCTCCTTAAGCTCTATAACAGCTAATTCACGCAATGCAGAAGCTAAAACCTTAGGCTCAAGGTCACTACTCGGTAAATCAATAGTAA
The DNA here is from genome assembly GCF_038155185.1 of Psychromonas aquatilis. Lineage (NCBI taxonomy): Bacteria > Pseudomonadati > Pseudomonadota > Gammaproteobacteria > Alteromonadales > Psychromonadaceae > Psychromonas > Psychromonas aquatilis. The sequence continues at coordinate 6,517 of NZ_JBAKAZ010000066.1, read as the reverse complement.
TTTGATAGAAGAATCTTGCCTGTTCAAATTGCTTTAAACGAGTATAGATAAGTCCCATTTGGTTGGATGTTTTAGCAATACCATTACTATCACCTTCTTTTTTATAAAATTGATATGCCTCATAAACATACTCAAGTGATTTTTCATAAAGTCCAATATGTCGATAAATAATTCCTGCGCCATTGTAAGCTTTCGCACGTCCAATAGGATCATCAATGGTATTATGTATTTCTATACTATTTAAAGAGTAATCAAGTGCAGCCGTGTAATGGCCAAGATAACGTTCAGCTTCAGCAAGTGTATTTGAAGTTCTTGCAATTAGTTTCTTATTTTGTAAATCAGTATAAATAACTAACGCCTTGTGATAGGAGGCCGCCGTTAGTTTTCTATTTTTAAGTCTTTTATAGGATTCAGCTAGCTTAGTATACGTATCACCCAATTCTTTTTGTGTTGCCAACTCCTTATTAGATAAATACTGAGTTGCAATAGCATATTGCTCAACTGCTTTTGTATAAAGCTTCCGTTGATAATACAAATCTCCTTTTATAATAAGCGATTTCGCTATTAAATAAGGTTGCCCATACTCTTTAACTATAAGTAATAGCTGATCGAGCTCTTCACTTGCTTCAAGCAAGCGCCGTTTATTAATCATTAACTCTATACGATTAAACATAGAAGATATTTGGTGTGCTCTCCCCTCCGGCTTTTTATTAATTACTGAATCCGGTGATAAATCCTTTTTTACTGGGGCTGTCTTCTGAGGTTGCTCGTTAATACTGGCTAACATTTCAATGGAGAAGGATTCTTCTTTCAATATTTTAGGTGGAAGGATTTCATGCCTTAGGTCGGAGACAGTTTCAGCTTGCACTTTAAACATCGCTACTGACAAAAAAATGATAATAGTGTTAATGCTTATTAAGTATGGCTGATAATTTTTGAAACCTCTAAGTTGATAATGACCGTCTCGATAGAGTCGATCTATTAAAGAATGGCGTTTCATGTTTACCTATAGATAGAGGAAGTTTATTTTATCAAAAAGGTTATAGCAAAATGCGTTTTATTAACTCTATTCATACGTGTATACCGCACATTTAACCAACCATAAAAACGTCATCAGTTAATTAAAGGTACCATCAATACTGATTATTGAAGGTGTCTGTAGATAACAGCCCTTTGCTTTAAAATAGGGTATATTAAAATTAAGCTGTTGATTTAAAATACCTTTAAAGCATATTCATCATTGTAAGCTAGAATAATAAAGTATCGGTTGACTTATAACTAACTTTAACTAGTACATTAAATACTCAGCTAACTATATTACCTATAAAATGCAATTTGTATAGTAAATATATAGATAATGGGCAATGCTAATTATTCATATTGATCAAATAATTCATTAAATTTTAACTAAAATCATTATTCCATCAAATATGCAGTGACCCCCTATTAATCTCCTGAGCAACTTAAAAGCGAATACCAAAAAACATTTAGATAACAAGGTTTTGCTATTAGGCATGCGCTAATAGTTACCAATAAAACGCTAAATAACGTAAATTATTTAATGGCAATCATGAATAACATGATCAACTTATAGAAAGGCAATAAAAACACTAAATAAAGTTTTATAAGTTAAGAAAAACGAATTTAATACGATAATTTTATTTATTTACTTTTAAAAAAACCTCAATAAAAACAATAATAAATAAATATTGATTAGTTAATTAAAAATATTTTTAAAATTAATTAATCTTTTTTGCATCCAAAATGCTTGTTCGATTGTAGTACCTATTAACAGTAGGAAATCGACTGTTTTTTAATTCGACATCTATCAATCAATAGGAAAACGACTATGAAAAACCAATATATGAGCAAAGGCCTACAAATCTCAGCAGCTTCTCTTTTAATGATCGCAGCATCACAAGCATCTGCCGGGACATTCTCACAAGATAAACTTCCAAGTGAAGTACGTGTACCAGCTGGTCATGAAGTTGCAATGCATACTAATGCCGTTGGTAATATTACTTGGGAATGTAAAGTAGACGCAAAAGATGACAGCAAAGCCGCATGGGCATTTGCAGGTCCTCGTGCAGTATTAAGTGATACTGATGGTAATCATGTCGTGTCTTACTTTGGTCCACCAGCAACTTGGGAGTCGCTTGACGGTTCATCGCTAACCGGTACACAAATCGCAGTGTCTCCTTCTGAAAAAGGCAGCATTCCAATGCAATTAGTGAAAGCCAATGAATCAGCTCGCCCTGGCGCATTAAAAGACGTTGCTTACATTCAGCGCATTAACTTAAATGGCGGTGCGGCACCAGCAACTGGATGTAGTATTGATAAAGTAGGTCACAAAGTTGTTGTTAACTATTCTGGCGATTACTTATTCTGGAAAATGAAATAGCCTTAACGCTTTATTTTAATTAAGAAAACGACACGTTTTTCTATAAAAAGTGAGTTTTAAGAGTTTAATGACTTAAAAAGCCCAGTTATGTACACTGGGTTTTTTCATTAAGGAAATCACGTGCCGTTATCTACTACATTTGATTATGAAGCAGCATTAGAAAGCTGTGCTGAGGGCAATCGTCAAGCCTTAATGCAACTCTATGAACAAGAGTCACCTAGGCTACTCACTGTGGTCATGAGAATATTGAAAAATCGCCAATTATCAGAAGATGTTGTACATGACGCCTTTATTAAAATTTGGAAGCATTCAAATACTTATCATAAAGACCTCGGTTCAGCACGTGGTTGGGTTTATACAATAACGCGCAATTTAGCGTTAAATGCCCTTAAATACAGCCATCGCCAAGTACTTGCAGAGCCTGATTTTCTGCTCGATCTCTGTGATAACAACGTACTTGCATCCGCAGAGCAACCAGATGATCTTGGTGAACTAGCAAATGATCCACTTGCTCAAGCCTCCCTACAGACATGTTTAGAATATTTAGAGCCAGAACGTAAGCTTTGTGTTTTACATGCCTATGTAGATGGCTACACACAACAAGAAATCGCTAAATTACTGGATAAACCACTGGGTACTGTAAAATCCTGGATTAAACGTAGTTTAAGCGCATTAAAGGAGTGCTTACAATGAATAAAACATCACACCACTCCTCTGATAAAGATGAAAACTTATCAGGGCAATATGTGCTGGGCACACTCAAACCCGAAGAACGACAAGCTTTTGAAAAACGGTTAGTAAACAGCACTGAACTACAAAGAAGCGTTAACCAATGGCAAGCCCATTTTTTATCGATCACTGATAACTTAACGCCATTAGCGGTTCCTCAACCGCTATCTGCGCGTATAGAGCGTAGTCTTGATGAACTTCAAAAGCAGCCAACAAAAGTAGCACCAAAAGCCACTAACCCACTGCTTTCTTTTTGGCAAAATTTAGCTTTATGGCGTGGTGTATCGATCACATGCCTTATGTTAGCAGTCGTATTAGGCTTTCAATTACAACACAATGCAACGCGAATCAATGAGCCAACTTATATCGCCGTATTAGTAAAACCAGAAGATAAAACACCTGGTTGGGTAATACAAACTAGCCACTCAAACCAGATCCAACTCGTGCCATTAGGTGCGGTAGAAATACCAAAAGGCAAAGCCTTACAGTTTTGGACGAAAGCCGATGGCTGGGATGCACCGATTTCTTTGGGGTTAGTCAAAAAAGGCGAAACACTTAACTTAGATATTAACCAGTTACCACCATTAACAGAGAATCAGTTATTTGAGTTAACAATCGAGTCTGAAACAGGTTCACCTACTGGTAAACCAACAGGCGAAATAACCTCCATTGGCCGAGGAATTGCTATCTAAAATAACGAAACGTCAATTCACCTGACTTTAAGGGAGCCAACCTAAGGCTCTCTTGTTTTCTCTCAAATCCTTCAATTTCTGCTGTATTTTCAATATTTTTTTAAATTAGACTTCCCACAACCAACACAATCTGTACACTTTAAATATGTTTAATTATTAGTCATTCCGTTCATCAACTAATAGGTGCCAGTTATGTATTATGTCAAAACGTCATCAGAACTCGTCTATAACGTGACCAAAACTTCAAGCTTTGTTTTTCATATTGCTGCAGCAAATACGCAACTCCAAAAAACCATAGAAGAGAATCTTTTCATCTCACCTTTTATTGAAAGTGAATGGTTTCAAGTTAATGATTTTGGCTACCGTGCATTACGATTAAAAGCAGAGCCTTGTGAGTTCACTATCGCCTATAATGCAACAATTCAACTATCCCCTGAAACAGAGCAAATTCAATTTTTAAATGAAGTAGCCCATAAAGAACTACCTGCATCTGTACTGCCATTTATCAGCCCAAGTCGCTATTGTGAATCTGATCGCCTTGGTCGCTTTGCTTGGAAGCAATTTGGGCACATCCCTAGTGGCTATTCACGCGTTGATGAGATTTGTAATTGGGTAAACGCTAATATCGATTACATTGCAGGCAGTACTGATGCTTCTTCCAGTGCTTGTGATGTAATTATTCAAAGTGCAGGTGTTTGCCGTGACTTTGCGCATGTCAGCATTGCATTATGCCGCGCCTTAGGAATACCTGCTCGTTATGTCTCAGGTTATGCAGTTGGATTAACACCACCGGATTTCCACGGCTTTTTTGAAGTCTACTTAGAGGACCGTTGGTACTTATTTGATGCCACTCGCATGGCACCGACTAGTGGCCTTGTTCGTATCAGTATTGGACGTGACGCTGCGGACTCCTCCTTTGCCAACATAGTAGGTGAAGCCACTATGTTATCAATGAAGGTTGAAGCAACCTCGGCGGAGCCAGACATGATTTACAATAATGACTCACCAGTTTCAACAGCCTAACGCCCTGCTGCCCTTTTAACTTAATGACTTGTTGTTTGCTATTAACTTATAGGTGATAACAAACAACTCATTAATATCTGGGTAGATTTCTTTGATCAGCTGTTTAAGTCTGGGTAAATCTAATGATTCTTGTTGAGCATGAAATTCGTTAATATCATCAAACAGAATTGGCTCAACAGATTCAATTTCGATATCACACACTTTTTGATCGGTTTCCAACGTAAACACCTCAACCTGACTGCCGACAACATAATGACTTTCAGATTTATCTCGGATTGTTATTGTTTTTTTTCCTGAGCAAACTAATGGAGTAAGAAACTCAAAAAACGTAATTTTATCTGGTACAGCAGGCATTATTTATTCTCACGTTACTCTATCAACACTCCTAAATGTTAAAAGTGCTTAAGTTACTAAGCTCAATTAAACAATCAGCTGTCGACTGTAATCAAAGGTTATCGGTACCCAGTATATTAATACATCCATTTACAAAAAACCTTTAATAGTCAATTATTAAACGATATCGCAATTGTTAAATAAATGTTGCACAGTTCACAACTTATGTTTATTCTGGTTTTATGGATATGGAAATCTAAGGTAAAAAAACAAATGGAAAAAATGATTATAAAAAGTTTTATGAACACTGATTTTGCACGAATTAATGAAGAAATGCCGGTAGTAACAGCCGCGATTGAGCTGATCAAAAAAGAAGCAATTGGTGGCCCAGTAACTGATGCAGATAATAAACTAACTGGCTGGATTTCAGGGCAAGAGTGTTTACACGTGACCACCCAGTTTGCTTACCATAATCAACGTATTGGATTAGTGAAAGACAATATGCGCGTTGATGTACTTAGTGTTAATGCAGATGACACTGTTTTTTCATTAGCTGAGAAAATGTTAGGTGCACAACCTAAAAGCTATCCAGTGATCGATGAAAACAATAAAGTAGTTGGTGTTATTACACGCCGCCGTATTTTAAAAGCATTACTTGATCATTATTTTTAATAACCACTTTATCTCAAGTAAATAAGTTAGCTTTAGACAATCAACAGGTCATTATACGTATTCTGTTTTTAATAAAAAAGAATACGTAATTTAATTCAACACTCGCCTATTTTAAGTAACTAAGCTCACCTCAAAAAATTAACATTTTATTTACATTTAATCAAAAAACATAATGAAATTCACCTCATTATCAATTGACAGCAGCAACATATAAATTTAACTCACCATTTTAAAAAACCAACTCAACTTTATCGAATAACAATTACTTTAAACTTATTCATTAAAGACTTTGGCAGGTAATGTTTCCGTGTTCCTATTAACTTATATTTTTTGACATATTGTAGCCAGAAATAACAAAACCAACCTCTTGATATAGCGCTAGTGCTCTTTTATTTTGGTACGCAACGCGTAATTTTATTTGCTCAATTCCAGCTAGTTTTAATTGTGATTCCAAAGCAGCAATAGCCAATCTTCCATGGCCATTACTACGCTTATCGGTAAAAATAAAGAAATCATAAATAAAGGTCGATTTATTACTAGTGTTCTGCGAATGCCACAAATACCCCACTAACTCTGAGTCTAAATCAATACATAATAATTGATGCTCGTCGGTTATTCTGGTCTAATTGAACCGGACACTTTAATTCTGGATAATAATATCCACTAT
>NZ_JBAKAZ010000065.1:0-15270 GCF_038155185.1 Psychromonas aquatilis | reverse complement strand
GCGTCATAGCAACTACCCCTTAACATGTAAAACTACATTACTAAAAGATAGAAGAGTAATGATACCCCGTCAAAGTTAATGGGTGTCCACGACATTATCCTTTAAACTATTTTCTGATTTAATAAATGTGTTAATGCCCCACTACGTAGAGCTTCATGGAAATCATCACCGCCACCAATATGTTGATCGTTAATAAATATTTGCGGTACCGTTCTTCGCTTGCTACGCGCTTGCATTTCACGTGTTAATTTGTCGTTTCCCGTAATTTCATACTCTTCAAATGCTAAACCTAAACTGTTTAATGTCGCTTTTGCTTGTTTGCAATATGGGCAATAGCCTTTGCTGTATATTTCAATTTTAGTCATAAGATCATCTTCGCCTTGTTTGATTGATGCTTTATCTATGTTTCGTTTCGATGGTGCTATTATGATGACTATTGAAAATACAACAACGTGCAAAAGTATCGAATTTGTACATCAATCGTCTTTTTATGAAATTACAAAAGTGAGTTTTTTTAGGAGGGATTTTAGTCTTTTAATGTAATAGGGCTAGTAAGAGAGTATTCGATAGAGGTGACTTAAATGTGCTAGAATCCACGAGCTTCGATTAAAATATAGCGCTGAAAATACCAGTCGCTAATGCAGTAGCCATAAGCTGTACTTTTAAACTATCAGGCTAGCTATTCACCCTTCCTGACAGTTTAAAAAGTGCAGCTAATACTATCAGCCAACGTCCTTTGCTAAAGGCAATTGAACGCCAATATTACTCTGCAAGTAAGTTCTTATTAATGATGTATAAACGATTCGCATCGACGGTATTTTTATCTAAATACTTTTGCTCTAACTTGCCATCCGTTGACCAAGTCGCAAAATCATCATCATTTAACACACCTAAATGCTGATCATCAATCACCCATAACCCTTCCATTTTGTCATGTTTATAAGCGACTTCTTTAACCATATCGACCACCAGCTTTTTAGAGACAGGTTTAATTCCTAATTGCGCTAATGCATCCCAACCGTTTTTCTGCACATATTGCTCTAGTGTTAACCCATCAATTAACAAACCATGGCTTTCATCTTGCGTGATAGATGAAGATAACGGAATCGTTGACAGTGCAGTTCCGCTACTTAAGTCGATACGATAAACTTGCTTTTGTGCATCTGGATTGGCTTTTTGAGGCCCACCAAGCAAGAAACTCCCATCACGCTCAATCACTAAGAATTTATTATCAGTCAATGCTGCGATCTCAGAATTTGCATTCTCCAGCTTCTCTTGGCGATATAAATATTGTTCTGTTTCACCATTACTTAAATTCAACGTCACGATACGCGTGAGGTCGCCCTTTTGTGCCGCTTTATCAGGATTCTTCAGCGTTGATTGCATAATGCCCACCAGCATTTTTTCATCAGGCGTAATCGCTAAGCCTTCCATACCGCGATTAGCACGACGATGCTGATACACAGCAGGCAAATGTAATGAAGCGCGACTATCGTCTTTAAAGGCATTGATACGGTCTATCTCTACACCATTCGCATCAAAATGAACAATGTGTGGTCCATATTCATCACTTACCCAAAATGAACCATCTTTTAGCGCCACTAAGCCTTCACCATCTAACCCATAATCATCCAATTTAATCGGATTGGTTGTTGCATCATACGGCTTGTTATCATCAACTAAGACAGGTTTTCCATCAGCGTGATAAGGCGTCTCACCTGTGCCACCTAATGCAGAGGTATTAGGCAAACCAGAAATAAGTCGACCATCAGGACGTTTTAATAGGATCTCTTTTAATTGTACAACCTTGCCATTCGCTTGTACTTCAAATAAACCAATACGCGGCGTGTAATCGGCAACCGGGAAACTCTTACCTTTACCATACTCACCTTGATGATTAGCATTAGGCCCACGGTCTGTTAAAGCATAAAACTGATGTTTCTCGGTAGGATGAGCGGTCATCGCAGAGCCGTAACCACCATTACGAATTTCAAGCGGTAACTGTGTTTTGGCATCCTGTAAGTCAGCACGTAAAACCGAATAAGGTAATGGACTGCCCTCTTTCGGAAAAGCATTAAAAACAGAATCCATTTCTGCAGCCGTCACCTGACCAAAAGCACTAAATAATAAAGCCGCAGACAACGCACGGACTAAAGTCGTTTTATTCTTTAACATGAAAAACCTTAAGATAAATTTATTTTATTATCTTAAGGTACAAAATGAATATGACAGTTTAATGAATATGACAAACAGGTTTAACTCACTGAACCGAAACGAGTTTAGCAGTGGGTATTTTGTCGTTACTATATATAGCTATATAAAGTTTATGGCTGTCCACGATCTTGCGATCTTAATGATAGTATTAACACTTCACTTAATATTATATTTAAAAAACAAATAAGGCTCTTATCATGATCCCATTTATTAATGCAGAAAATGTTGAATCAAAGTTGAAATGGCAAGATCTTTGTGCCGCTTTAAGCAATGGACACAAAGCATCACGTGCTGATATAGACGATATTTTATTTAAAAATGGTGATAACGCATTATTAAGCCGCGCTGCCTGGATAAAAAATAAAGGGATTGGCATTAAAACAGCAACCATTTTTCCAGATAATGCAAAACAGTCGCCTGCAATCCCTAGTGTCCATGCTATTTTCACTCTGTTTAATGACCAAACTGGTATACCGCTAGCCATTATTGATGGAAAACTCGTTACAAAATGGAAAACCGCCGGTGATTCAGCTTTAGGAGCCAAATTACTCGCAAGGCCTGACAGCAAGGTATTAACCGTAATTGGTGCAGGTGCTGTTGCATCGTCAATTATTGATGCCTATCGCGCTTTATTTCCAAATTTAGAAAAAGTACAGATTTGGAATCGCACATTTGAAAAAGCGCAAAAATTAGCAACAGAAAAACAAGCCGTAGCAATTCAAGATATTTCAACGGCCTTAAGCAATGCAGATATTATATCGAGTTCGACGATGGCAACCTCCCCTTTTATCATGGGAGACTGGGTCAAACCTGGTACACACGTTGATTTAATCGGTGCATATAGACCAGATATGCGAGAAGCCGATGACTCACTTTTAATTAAATCTCGTATTTTTGTAGATGCAAGAGAAACGGCAGTACATGATATTGGTGAACTGGCGACCCCATTAAAAGCTAGCGTTATTGAAGAAGATGACATTATTGCTGATTTTTATCAATTGTGTAACGGTGCAATCGGGCGAAAAACAGATCAAGAAATAACTTTATTCAAAAATGGAGGTGGTGCACACCTTGATTTAATGACCGCTTTATACATTATGTCGATGAACTAAGGTGACCTGAAAAAGGTATTTAGTTTAGGCATAAAAAAACCGCCTAGCGAAGGCGGTTTTTGATCATGTTTTAATCACTAAACTTATAGCGATTCACTACGAATAATACGTTCATCAATCACTGTTTCATCTGCAATACTATCAGCTTCATTATAAGCATTATCAGCATTTGGATATTCTGATAATAAGTACTCTGCTAATGCATCTTGCTCGGTACCTGTATCTGAAAAGTTTGAGTTACCTGGATCTGCGCTTGTCATGATCTCAGTTAAGTCTGTATTCAATGCACCACAGTCTGCGCCTTCTGCTGTACATGGGAATGGGTAACCATCACCACCTTCTGCAGTATAAGTCAGTGTAGTAACAGAGAATGTCATGTCTTCTTCAGCTACTAATTCGCCATCAGAAACAACCGTGTAGTCATATTCACCATCACCGTTAGTATCAACGCTTAGTTCTTGAATACGCTGACCTGCAACAGTTTGAGTTAACGTAGTTTTACCCGTTTCCTCATCTGTAACCGTACTAAACTCACGTGCGGTTTGTGTTTCATCATAGGTTAATGACATACCAGATATTTGTGGGAAACGACCACCAGTTACATCAGATACAGCATGTTCTGCAATCTCTTTTAACTGTACAGCAGTTACTTGTAATACTGTTAATTCATTATTGAAAGATAAAGCTGTTTGTAAATCGTACTGAGAAATATCACCTTCTTCTTTACCTGCTTTAGGGTAAGCAGCTGGTGGGTAGTACTCTAGATCTTCAGCACTTGTTGAGCCTGCTGGAAAAGCTGCATAACCAATTTCTGCACGAATACCACCACCATTTTTGATAGAGATTTGCGTATCAACGCTATCATTCAGGTTTGCATACCAAAGGTTTGCTTCAGCGGTTAGGTTACCTAGGTTAGTTTCTTCAGAACGTACCGAAGTACGAAGTCCGTTTATAAACACATCAGTATGACCCACAATATTACTTTCAGATGCGATAATCACGTCATTCACAGCATAAACAATGTTATCAACATCTGTATTCGCTTCCCCAGATAATGATGTCACCATTGTTTCATCACTGATGTATGAACCACTTTCTTCATCATCAATTGAATCTACGATAATGTTGCCATTTTCATCAAATTCAACGACTAAGCGACCAAGGTATTTGTAGTCACCATCAACATTTACTAAAGCGACATCTTTACCATCTGCATCTTCAAATAATTCAGGATATTCTCCCGCAGCAACATCGCCATCCCATAAACGGTCGTTACTATCTGCAAGTAGTGTATTTGAACCACCAGCCACAATGATGTCTACGTCAGTGAGTAGTGTTGCTAGTTCTTCTTCGATAGAGATGCTTTGCATGTGCGCTAATAGGATAACTTTGTTAATACCTAGAGCAGTTAGTTCATCTACTTTCGCTTGAATTAACACGGCAAGATCGGCGGTATCATCACTCGCAGGTAGTACTGTGATATCGCCTGTATCAGTAATAATTTCATTGGTTGGAGTTGTTGCACCGACAATACCGATTTGCTCTCCATCTACCTCAATAATTGTATATGATGCTAAGCTGTTTGGAATATCACTTGCGATTAAGCCATCTTCAACCACTAATGGAGCAGTGTTCTCATCGTCAGCAAAAATCATATTTGAGCTTAGATATGGGAATTGTGCGCCTGGGTAAGTACCATCAACGTCAATAATTGAAGCAAATTCTTCAGTACCACCATCAAGATCATGGTTACCTACAGCAGAGGCTTGTAACCCCATTGCGTTAACCATTGCAATATCAGCACGACCATTACCTGGTACGTTTACCCCATCAACATTACTCATAGAGTCGTCGCTACCAGCAACATAACGCACGCCAGGAATATAGTTGTCGCCAGAGCTTAAAAATAAAGTGTTATCTGGGTATTGATTACGTAATGCATCGACATTACTTGCAAAGTTACCCGCGTTGTCCAGCGCTGTTGCATTTGAGCCATCCATATCGGCCATATGTAATAGTTGTAACGTATAATTTGAGGTGTCAACCGTGTCATTATCATCACTATCGCTATTACAAGCTGTGAGTGATGCGGCGATTAAAACAGAGGTGACAATTTGTGATAGGTAACGTTTCTTAAAATATGGCTGTTGCATTATTCTTTCCCTAGTAAATTTAATATATTGTTAATATTCATTCCATTTGGCTGACCATGCAGTCAACTTGTTGTTTAAATTACCTTCACTTTGTGAAAGATGCATCATTTTTTTTAAAAAATTTGTATTTTAACTCTAAAAAATTATTGATTGACCTGCTTGGTTATTCAATTATTCAATTATTCAATCGGTTTAAGGCTTAAAACTGCATTTTTTAAAAATATAACTAGTGCATTGATTCTTCCCTGAGAAAGGGTTATTTAAATTAATAACATTGGAAGATAAAAATATTGGGAAGCATCATTACAACTGATTGTTGTAGTTTTATTGCAGTTTCATTATCTTTTTATGTCTAAGCCGTAAAACACATACTAACGGTTAACAGACAGTACACAGCTGAAACACAACGGGAAATACAATGATAGTGAGAAGTATCAGATAACGATACCTGAGGTTGGTGTGACTGCGTCATAACCACTACCTCTTAGCATGTAAAACTTCACCACTAAAAGATAGAGTCATGATGCCCCGTGAAAGTTATGGGTGTCCACGATCTTTTTCTTTTCATTAAATAGAAGATTTCCATTAACAAACAATCATTTACCTATGTAAATCTTACACCCCCTCTGAACTTATTCCATGTATATTTTAATTAATAAATAAATTAATGCATTTAAATCAACAAGTTAAAATTGGAACAGTAATTGCAAACCCCATGTTACTGAATTGATGAAAAGGAAAATAAAGATGAACGATATTGCTTACACAGGGTACATAGCGTTTTATTTATATTTAGTGATGTTACTCATTCAGTGGGCAATTGCCACCTTTAATAAGTCAAAGCAACCCAATGCAGTCCCTGGGAAAATTGATGAAAATCTATCTCACGATAGTTTTGTTTTCAGAGCGCATCGTACTTTCCACAATACCCTAGAAAACAGTGCGTTATTTGTAGGTACAGTGCTATTAGCATTTGTACTTAACGTACAAAGTCCTATTTTTGCTATTTGTATTTGGACTTACCTTGTCGCCAGAATTGTGTACATGACGCTGTACTACACCATTGCAACTGAAAAGAACCCGAGTCCACGTACCTACTTCTTTTTGATTGGTGTAGCGGCAAATATAGTTATGTTAGTGATATTGGCTCTAAGACTTATCTAATCATAAGTTCTAAAGTAAAAAATGACGAGAGGTAATAACTAACATCAAAACAAGCAAACTCATCATAAGTAAATTCTCAATAACAACGTTACGCATTATTTTTAATAACATAAACCTAATCTTGAAACTGAGCAGGAGATAAAATGAAACAGACATTAATTATTGGCGCAAGTGGTCAAATTGGTAAAAAATTCACACAATTGATGCTAGATAACGATCAACACGTAGTCGCTTTGGTACGTGATAAAAGCAAACTATCAGATATACATAATGACAAACTAACCATTGTTGAAGAAGATCTTAACAAAGACTTTGGACACGCGTTTAAAGACTGTGAAAATGTCGTTTTTGCAGCAGGCTCTGGTGGCCATACTGGCGCAGATAAAACCATACTAATCGATTTATGGGCAGCCTGTAGAGCAGCTAATTATGCAAAAAATCACGATGTAAAGCATTTCACTATGGTCAGTTCGATTGGAGCCGGTGACCCATCAGAAGGTCCAGAAAACATGCATCCCTATTTAGTAGCCAAACATATGGCAGATGAACACCTAATGAACAGTGGTTTGCATTATTCAATAATACGCCCCGGTTCACTTACCAATGACACAGGTAAGGGCAAGTTTACCAATCAGCGACCAGAGCAAAAAGAACAAGCGACAATCACGCGCGATGACGTGGCTAAAGCACTGTTATTTGCAGTGACAAATCCACCTAAGAAAAGCGCTATTACCGAAATTTTTAACGGTAGTAAAAATATTGATGAAGTTTTACCTTCGTAAAGTCTGCATGCCTGTGACGAATAAATATGTACTAGTTAGTCGTTACAGGCAGTAAGATAAACAGAGTGATATTAAGGGGGCCACTATATTAAGGCTCTCTCAATAATGACACTTAAAGCTTACATCACACGAAAATTTGTCAGTATATTTATTTCACCACACAAGTAAGCTCGGCGGGCACAACGCGAAATACAGTGATAATAAGGTGTATCAGATAATGATAGTTGTGATTGGCGAGATTGAGTCAGAATAAACTACCTATTAAATACAAAAAGCAAAAACACGCATTTATAAAAGGTAGTTTAACGATGACAATTATTCAAAGGGTTAGCTGTCCAGATCTTTTTGTAGTTTTATTGCAGTTTCATTATCTTTTTATGTCTAAGCCGTAAAACACATATTAACGGTTAAAAGACAGTACACAACTGAAACACAACGGAAAATACAATGATAGTGAGAGGTATCCTGAGATTGGCGTGACTGCGTCATAACAACTACCTCTTAGCATGTAAAACTAGATCACTAAAAGATAGAGTCATGATGACCTGTGAAAGTTATGGGTGTCCACGATCTTTCATTTGTTCTTTTTGTTAAATAAAGGCTTCAAAATGCGCTCGTAATCTCTAGACAATGCCGTCAATAAACTAAAGCTAAATAATTGTAATAAGTAGTCAAGAACTACGGTTTCAGGATATAAAATTAAAACTATGAAGTACAAAATTAAACTACACCCAGTAGTCCAACCAAACATTGCAGTAACTATTTCCCAACGTTTGGATTCATGATCGCCACCTAACAAATTAGCGAAGAGAATAATAACAGCAGGAATTAATTGTGATGCGAAATCCATTTGTTAGCTCCTTTATACCTAGTTAACAGATAAAAAATAGTTAATTAAAATAAGCGACACAGGAGTAAAACTGCTTTTTTCCCTGCAGAGCTGACTTATAATCCGGCCAAGCCATTTAATTAAATAGATTCATTATTATATAAAATGAAACATGCTTCTGCTAAACAAGATACAGGTTACCCAATGACTTTAAATCTTCACTTTCTAGTTTTATTTTGATTAATTATTTGGCGTTTAAGCTCTTTTAGGTTGAATGTGGTTGTTATATTACTTATTGATAAACAACGTGGAAGCGCTCTAAAACCAGCGTCATATTTTCATTTGGCTCAATACCCAAATCGTTGCATTCTTTAACAAAGAAGTCCCAATGTGCTTTTCTCCACCATTCAAGTGAACGGTCGCCCTCTCCTTCTGCATAAGCAAACTCAGGAGTTACTTCATTGTATTTACACTTTTCAACGGAGTCGATTTCGATAATACAAACAGGGTTACGCGCCCAATCAATGACAACCATTAAATGCCCAACAGCTGGCATTGGCTCTTCACCTGAGTCATACCAATGACTCAGGCTACAAGTTGCTGTCTTTTGACCTATTTTGATTAATTCAGCACATAAATTGGCGTTATATTCATCAGCACAAAAATAGTCTGAACTGAATGAGTGATACTTCTGGCGATCCGAATCACTTAAAGTATTCAGGTATTTTTCTAAATAAAGTTGAGATTGTTCTTCCATGAAACCCTCTAGGTAATTTTTTAATAACACACCATTTTAAGCGGCATGTTATTCTTTGATAAAATATGAAAGGAAATCAGACTAAAAAACTATTATGAGACCAACTTGTTCCTTTGTTATCTAATAGCTTAACTCGGGTTTATTTTTGACGTTAAAACATGATCTTGCCATGAACCAGCTATTTTTAAATAAGACTTTGCTAATCCTTCTTTTTCAAACCCTAACTTCTCCAATAACTTACCAGAACGCGTATTGGTTGGAATATAGTTAGCCATCACTCTATGTAAATTGTATTCGGTAAATACGTACTGTATTGATGCTTGCAGCATTTCAAACATTAGCCCTTTACCTTGGTTTTTCTCTGAGATTGAGTAGCCAAGATGACAAGCTTGAAACGCACCATGAACAATATTAGAAAATGTACATACACAAATAATCTCAGACTTACTTTTATCAAAGGCAACAAGCGGAATAGCAGCCCCAGATTGAAAGCTTTTAAAGTTTAACGCAACACGTTTTTTTGTTTCTTCTAAGCCAAAATACCCTGCAGGCCTTATCGGCTCCCAAGGTGCTAAATGACCAAAGTTATCACTTTCATATTTGACAAGTAATTCAAAATCATCCGGTTTTAAAACAGAAATAATTAAATTTTCAGTTTCTAACTGAGGTATTACTTTCAAGGTTAATATCTCCTAGAGGTATAAGGTCGGATTTAGTGAAGTAAAATAATTACTTAACAATATTAAGCATTTAAAACAACAACATTAAAAGATAGAAGAGCAATTATGACACGTTAAAGTTTATGGATATTCAAGATCTTTTGCTAAAAAGTAGATTCCTTTTAAATGTTAGTCAAAAGGTTTGGATGTCCTACCTTTTTTGCAAATCCGTTAATTACGCTTATTTGTTGGAATATCACGTAAATCCTTACTGCTAACCTCTTTAAAACATAAATTTCATATCTAAAAATACAATTTATTACAGCAAACTAAACACTTTCACCTTGATCTAGATCAATTAAATCATAAATAAAAGAAAATAATTAACTCATTGATAAATAAATAAAAAAAATAAAATATATCATTAAAACAAAGAAATTAACTTTAAAGTGATTAATATATGATTTTTAAAAAATATAGAATCGATTAATATCTATCATTCTCATTAAGTGTACCAATAAGAATTCGCTCCTGTAATTTTGTACTAAATTGTTACAAAAAATGAGATACCTATTAATATATTTAAAAATAAAAGGAATTTTTTAATGTCATTAACACTATCCAAAACTAAGCTTTCGTTTGCTATTGCTATTGCTATTTCGAGCCTATACTTCCCCTTTAGTAACGCTGCTACTTCATCTTCTGGTATTGATTCATCAACAGGTTATGCTAAAAATTATAAGCCAACTGGCGATGAAATGATTTTAAACTTTGATAAAGTATCTTGGAATACTGTAAAAGTTGACAGTGCAAGTGAGCTTACATCTGCACTTTATAATGCATCAGCAGGTGATAAAATTGTCATTGCATCGGGCACTTATAGAGGCAATTTCAAATTAAAAACAGGCGGTACGCAAAATAAACCGATTTGGATTGTAGGTGAAAGTACATCTAACATGCCTTATCTAAATGGTGAAGATCAAAATAACGGCACTACCTTAGCAATTGATGGTGAAGATGCGGGTGGTATTTCTTATATCTATATTGAAAATATTAAAGTGAATAGTGCAAGAACCGGAATTGCTGTTGACCAAGCTGATTATGTGACTATCGATAATGTAGAAGTATATAATGTAGGACAATCGGCAATTCACCTGAGAGATGGCAGTGAGTATAACATTGTTAAAAACTCTTATATCCATGATACAGGGCTTTATAACGTAAAATATGGTGAAGGTGTCTATATTGGATCTGATTATACTAAATGGCCTGGCGGTAGTAGTTCTTCTGAATATGATCCAGCTGTTGATTATGCTCAAATCTTAAATAATAAAATTGGTCCTAATGTTACTGCTGAGCATATTGATATCAAAGAAGGTTCATCATACGCTTATATTATTGGAAATACTTTTGATGCTAAAGGCATGAACGACATTCTTAATGGTGGCTTAAGTTTCATAGATTTCAAAGGTAATTATGCTGAAGCTGCATATAACATTGGTGATCAAAACAATAATGAATATTTTGAAAATGCATTTGAAATAAATGAAAAATCTTCTGGTTGGGGTTCTTACAACGATATTCACAATAATACCGTTACCTTTGATGACAAATATTATGATGATAGCAGTGTGTCAGTTACCATTACGTTACCTTTAGGCTCAGGCGGTAAAGCAAACAATGCTAAAACGAATGATGATATAAAACCAACACATTGGGTAGTGAAAAATAATGTTGATACTACGAACACAGTATCAAACAATACTCGAATCAAAGAAGATAAAGATAAAATGTACACTGGGTTTTAATTGAATTTAAGACTATAAAAAATGGTGTAGCTGTTTATTTATAACCTCAATATTTGAGGATAATAAGCAGTTACCACCAACGTTATCCTATTAATCTGTCACTTGCTTTTGAACCACTGGGCAGCATCATCTGTAAGCCCCAGCTTTATTCATCGAGCATTTCAAACAACTAAAATAAAGCTGGACAGCCATAGGCTTTAAGCTGTAATTGATTTATGACCTTTCAACTAATCAGTGTCCACGATCTTACTTCGTTTGAGTAGCTTGTATGGATAATATCCTACCTTTTAAACCTTATTATGCTAGTGCTCACAATCTAAACGAATATATTTGGATGTCTGTTCCTTCATTCGCATCAATATATTAATGACCCAGAGCTCAATTGCAGCTAGTGTAATACAAAGCATTGTCACATCGAAAAGAGCAATATTCAGCTTTTTATACCAAATTAGAAAAGGAGAACTTACAGTAAAAAGAACAAAAAGAGCAAATGTAAACATCATAATCACTAAAAATATTAAGCATATAATATTTAATCCGATTCTAATTTTTGGCGACTTAAACATTTTGATGAATTCAGAATCTTCTCTTTCTAATGAACTCTCTGAAATAGCATAATTATGAATTGCTTTAATGAACGGTAATTTAGATATTAAATAAAGCATCATCAAGAATATAACTGTTCCTAATATGGCTGAAGTGTAATTAGTGAAGAAAAAACCGACTTCTCCTTCCAACTTTGAACCTTCTTCTAAAAGAGCTTTAAACTGTTCGTAATACTCCATTAATTTTCCTAAGTTTAATTTTTAGCATTACAGTATATTATCCATAATTCACGATAATAACGGACTATAAAATAAAAAAATAATAATAAAACAACAAAGTAAAACTGAACACCCATCGATTTTAAGTTGTAATTGATTTTATAGTCTTCAACTAATGGGTGTCCACGATCTTTTTATATAACTCCCTTACACATACCGTCTTACTAAGCGACGAAAAATTGTTGGATAAAATTGCAAAAAACGAGCATTAGCCAACTGCTTAACGCCCATTTGAGTGTTTATTAGGTATTCCATTAATTAAAAGTAAAACAGGGAAATCCACCGACTTTAAATTGTAATTAATTGGTTTTATAGTCTTCAACTAATGGGTATCCACGATCTTTACGATCTTTACGATCTTACGTCAACGCCAAGTTAAGTGGTTAGGGGGGCGTGCTAAAAGTGGAGCGGAGCGAAATCAGCACGCGTTAGCGAATCCGACTTAAACTTTTTGTTATATTTTTATTTGTGCAAGTAGCATTTTTTTTGCGTATATATAGGTATCAATGCATCATAAAGAGTACTAACTTTAGATTCAATTTCATCCAAGTACTCTGTTAACTCGCTTTGCTTGGTATTAAGGTAATCATCTACAACACGGTCAAGGATAGCCTGCTCAAGAATAGGTTCCCCTCCATTTTCAACAGAAAGATGGCTAGTAGTTAAAAACAGCGTTACGTTATCTAAGATTTCTTCACTGTAGCGACCGTGATGAATTACACTATTTCGAATGAAACGGTACTCGTTGCATTTTTTGTTTACTGACTTCAATAAAGTATCTATGTCATAATTTTTCACGTGTTCGTTACAGACAATAGTATTATGTGTAATGCTTTCATTAGCTAACCCTAAATTAAATATACGGTTTACTAAAATTAGCACTCGATCATAAATTGATTGAACACGTATAATGCTATTTTCAACCCATAACTGAATAAATTCAGCTTTATCTCGGTTACTTTCAGCTAACGAATCTAAGGCGGAAGTCGATAAAAGAGAAAGAGACAGTTTTGCACTTTGAATTGAGTTTTCAACTGTGCAAAGGGCTTTTCCACAATCAAGCATGTAAATGTCAGCACAAGTCGTAACCTCAACACTTCCCTCTGCGGGGTTAATTTTTCCCTGTTGAATCGGGTTATCAGGATCTAAAATTATTTCTCTATTAATTTGGTGCATAAGTACCCCTAAAAATATAACGCCTGCTTAAGCAGACTAAAATGATTGGCTATAATTTTGTGAAGAACGAACAATAGCCAACTGTTTTAGTCTCGTTTGAAGCTATTGTTAGCTGAATTACTCAAAGGGAGTTCACTAATTGCTTAGTAGAGTCTTTTAAAATACTTTTAATTCCCTCATTAATTACCGAGACTTTTATCTCTTTCAGTCCAACACCTTTTGGCACATGCGGTAAAGAGTAAAACCAAGATTTTGAATTTTCATAACGCCAGTTTGTAAACGAAGAAATTGACAAGTAATCGACAGTATCAATTTCTTTAGGCCATAATTTTAAATTCAATATATCAGCAGATATTTCGGGTAATAATCTTAATTTATCCATATCTAATTGCTCTTCAGCAGAGAGATGTACAGAAAAGTTTTTTATTAACATCACCTCAAGATTTAACTTTCCTAATGTATCAATTAATTCTGACCGCGTTATGGAAAACCTCTCGTGAGATGGATTAGCCTGCATTACGATCATATTGATAGCTTGAAGTTCAATTATATTTAGTAAGCGTAAAGCGTTTATTTTAGCTTCGTAGTGCTGAGCTTTCCTATGTTGGGATTTCCATTGGTCCCATGCATATAGTGCAATTGCAGTGGCTATGATGCCACCGGCTCCGCCAAGAATTGTAAAAATAAGTGAAGTTAATTCAGATGTAGTAAGAGTACCTTTTGCAGGCTTAAGCTCATAAATAGCTCCAACGCCGACTCCACATGCAAATCCAATGGCTAGAAATAAAAGAACTAATAATAATTTAAACATTAACTACCACTTTAAAAATTGAAATTTTAGCATTCAGCTAACACCAGCTTAAGCGGACTAAAATTGTTGGTTATAATGTAGAGCGAAGCGGAACCTAACCAACTGTTTTAGTTCCGTTTAAATGCCTTGTTATAACCCTTTTGTATCGAAACCTGCCTCTTTTAACCTTTTAAGAGTTTTATACTTATAAGCTTGATTATCACTCCATTCAAACTGCACATACTGTAGGCTTGACAAAGCCTCTTCCGACACCAAAAACTCGATGTTATGTCTAATTAAATTTTCAATTAAATAAATATGTCTTTCACTATCTTCGTTATGGTCGACTGCGCATAAACCCCAACATTGATTTATAAAAGGGTCTATTACTTTATATATAAACTGAATCGTTTCTTCTGCGCAATCCCTCCCGCAGGGGTCTGCAAAGTGTTGAAGGCAATTACGTAAATTACCAAAACTTTTGAAAACATCAGTAGTTTGTAACTTTATTCCAGTCGCAGCCCATAAACGTTCAGGCAAATCAAAGTATTGAATTGTTTTAGCTTTCTCCACTAAATGTGCAAAATCTAACGTTTCTGAGCTCACCTGTGTAGATTTTGGCAACTGTTCAAATATCAACAACGGATGCTCTTGAGCTATACGCGCTTTAATCAATATTTCTGCTGCATGAGCAGCCTGAAGAACAGACAATTGTGACCACATATGGTTTTCGCAACTGTAGTAGTTTGCATGCCAATTTGCATGAGCTAAAGCAGCTAACCCAAGCTCTAGCATACTCTTATGAGTATCTTTTAATTCAGGGTTCACAGTTCACCTTCGACTAGGGTTATAACAGTATATTAAACAGAATAATTCCATATTTAAGGTGGATACACGGAATATTTTAATTTATTAAAATATACGCTTTTTAAGCACAAAAACAATATGTATTCTGGTCTAATTGAACCGGACACTTTAATTCTGGATAATAATATCCACTAT
>NZ_JBAKAZ010000064.1:0-15614 GCF_038155185.1 Psychromonas aquatilis | reverse complement strand
TGTGAAGACGTAAGCAGAGTCATATCGCTGTGCTATCGAGATTGGACAAATTTGGGAACTTAATTAACGGAATTGGTATTAATAGCGCCGCTGGAGCAATAGGTGATGGATATTGATATAAATGAAATGATAAACGAGATAACTAGAAATAAAAATAGCCCATTATTCTTTTCATTATCAAGAATAATAGGCTAGTGAAAAATGCCTTATGTATTAGCAAAGCATTAACATTTGTTCATTATAATTAACGCTGCGGTGGAGCTGGCGGCTTATGGTCAGAAAACTCTTGCTCTGAAATAACACCATCTTGATCGGTATCGATACTATTAAAGATCTGATCGGCATCACCACCAGGTAAATCCTGGCTAGAAAACTCTGCTAACGATATTTCTCCGTTACCATCAGTATCAACATCAGAAAAAACGGGACGCTCTCTAGGACCTCTACTTTCTTGATTAGCATAGGCTTGAACACTAACACCTAACAATAGAATAGATGAAAGAATAACACTGGTTGTTTTTTTCATTAAAACTTACTCCTCAATTAATTTCCACAATAAGTTAACATCAGAATATGCAAAGAATGTGCAAAAAGTAAGGAAGATCAATAACGTGATTATTTTATCGCTATGCAGTATTTAAAAAATAATGGTTTAAACAACAATAATACCAATTATATTAAATAAGTGATCTAAATTTTGCGCAGGAAAAATGACTGAGTTCAAGGCGTAATTTGAGTTAAATAGTTGTTCTATTTACGAAAATTACAACGAAGAAATAAGTTATTTTAACAAGCAAAATAGATCAGTTAATTAGTGTGATTGGTATAATACAAGCAAGGTATCAACAAATGGCTAGGCAGGGAAATGCAGCAATAACTTACTGTTAATAAGTTATTTACGTCTTAAAAACTAAAAAACCGCTTACTGACTGAGCCAATAAACGGTTTCTTTTATTATAAATTCAGGTGCTTAACTTAAGCTTAACGGCTTTTATATTACACCTTCATCAATAACTAATTCAGCTTAGAAAGTTACAGTCATACCTGCAACGTAACCTACTTCTGAATCTTCAGCGTCATCGCCACCAACTTCAGCATATACGTTTACGTTGCTGTTGAAGTTGTATGTTACGTTTGCGTAGTAAGAGTTTACTTCGTGATCAGCGTTATCTGCATCTAAAAGAGCCCAACCACCCGCTAATACAACTTTATCGATAGTGTACAATGCACCAGCAGCATAACCTTCGTCA
The DNA here is from genome assembly GCF_038155185.1 of Psychromonas aquatilis. Lineage (NCBI taxonomy): Bacteria > Pseudomonadati > Pseudomonadota > Gammaproteobacteria > Alteromonadales > Psychromonadaceae > Psychromonas > Psychromonas aquatilis. Next base: position 14,364 of record NZ_JBAKAZ010000064.1, on the reverse strand, counting down.
TCATGTGTATAACCAGTAGAGTTGCCAGCATCACGATCAACCATACCGTATGCAGCCATTAGTGTTAGATCAGCAATAGTGTAACGTGCTTCTAAGTTTAACGATTTAGATTTATCACCAATTTCAGCTACAGTGTCAGCAGTCTCGCCTTTTTCACCTTGGCCGTAGAATACTGTTAGATCAAGACCAGAAAAACGTACACCTAATTTACCATCAACAGCGTAAGCATCGTTATTTACATTATCACCATCGTTAAGCATGTAAGCAATACCACCGTAAACAGCATTACGCTCAAATGTGTATTTAATTACTTGCTCACCAGAATCATCTTGGTCGTAGAAAGAGCTGTAACCTAGACGGTAATCTTCACTGATACCAGCGTCATCATAGATTGTAACTTGCTTACCAAATGTTAGTGTACCGTATGTATCTGAAGCGAAACCTACGTATGCATCATCTAACTCAGCGTCAGCATTTGACTCATCGTCTTCGCCGTTTTGAGTATCAAAAGAAATAACACCAATCGCACTTACGCTGTCTGTTAGTGCGTATGCAACATCAACACCGACGTTTGCATCGTAAACGTCCAATTTTGGACCTGCAGTGTCAAAATCTTTAGCGAATTGAATTTCTAGTTCACCTGTTAGGTTTACCGTAACACCATCTGAATCTACAACTGTTGCACTTTGTGCGGCTGTTGCTGCGAATAGAGAAGTAAGCATTGTAGCTAAGATTGTTTTTTTCATTTGTCCATCACCTTGTGGCTATTGATAATTAATAATTAATAATTGAGTCCTTAAAATACTTAAATCTATTCCACGTCAAAAACGTCTCACAGGTTTTTAAGTGCGTGATAAAATTACCACACAAAAGTGCAGGCTTAAATAGAAAACGAAGCGATATCAGGAAAGTTCACATAAAAAGATAAAAAAAAGCAAACAAACGTGATCAACATCACAAAAACTAATTGAACTTAAATAACGCAACACAGGTAAGAGCAGTAAAAAGCGTTGCTAATATGTACAAAAAACACATCATTCGATCGTTTTATGAGCATTTATAACAAGATTGTTAAGCAATAATTACTTTCTAGCTGATAAATTTATTCTCAATAATTAAAATACAAAAATGCAAGTAATCCCTTTTATCGCTTAACTTTAGTTACTTAAAATTAGGTAGTTAACTGAAGTAACAGATAAATAACTTATATTGATACAAAGATGATATAAGCAATTTTCTAAGCTTTTTGCTTCTATCTCCTCCTCCATGCCCTACCATCATTTTAATAGCCAGATGAAATATGCTAATTATGCTTGCGTTCAAATGAATAATATTTATTCTCTACATTTATTATTTACTCAAAAAGCAGAAAAACAATGAACACATTAAATGACTATCAACTTCTGACTAAACAAGCGCTAGCATTAATTGAAAATGAGAGCGACCTTATTGCCAACCTTTCTAACTTAAGTGCTTTACTAAACATGAACTTAGATAAAATTAATTGGGTTGGTTTTTACTTACTGAAAGATCAGCAACTTATATTAGGACCATTTCAAGGTAATGTTGCTTGTGTAAGAATTGATTTAGATAAAGGGGTATGTGGTAAAGCATTTAGCAGTAATACAACGCAACGTATCGCTGATGTCCATGACTTTCCTGGTCATATAGCCTGTGATGCAGCAAGCCAGTCTGAAATTGTAGTGCCGATTAACGTTAATGGTAAAACGGTTGCAGTTTTAGATATTGATAGCCCAATCACAGAACGATTCAATGAAGTTGACGAGCAAGGTTTAAATTACTTTGTTGAACAATTACAAAGCCAATTAGGCTTTTAATATAAGCGACCAAATAACGACTAGATAGCTCATTAATCACAAATCGATTCAATGAAATTGACGAGCAAGGTTTAAATTATTTTGTTGAACAATGACAAAGCCAATTAGGCTTTTAATATAAGCGATAAAATAACCGACTTATAGCAGCGATTATCTATTAGTTAAATATTAAGCGAATCATAAACACAATAAAACTCTTTTAGATTATTGTGTTTATCTCGGATACAAAAAAGCCTCATTAATATGAGGCTTTTCATTATCTAACTATCGCTAAACGGTTTATTTAGCTTGTGGACGCATGTGTGGGAATAACAATACATCACGGATAGTGTGACTATCAGTAAACAACATCACTAAACGGTCGATACCAATACCCTCACCTGCTGTTGGTGGTAAGCCGTGCTCTAAAGCAGTAATGTAATCTGCATCGTAGAACATCGCTTCATCATCACCAGATTCTTTTTGAGCCACTTGATCCATGAAACGTTGTGCTTGGTCTTGCGCATCATTCAGCTCAGAGAAACCATTTGCTAGTTCACGACCACCTACGAAGAATTCAAAACGATCTGTTACTTCTGGGTTATCATCATTACGACGTGCTAATGGCGAAACCTCTGCTGGGTAAGCAGTAATAAATGTCGGTTGCATTAATTTGTGCTCTGCAGTCTCTTCAAAGATTTCTGTTAACACTTTACCTTCGCCCCAGCTATCTTTGATATGGATATCTAGACGCTTAGCTAATGCTTTCAAGCCTTCCATACTTTCTAACTCTTCAGCTTCAATGCCTTCGTTATATTCAAGGATTGATTCTTTCATTGTTAGACGTACAAATGGTTTACCAAAATCAAACTCTTCTTCACCGTATTTAACGATGCTTGAACCTAATACATTTTCAGTAATAGTACGTAACATATCTTCCGTTAAGTTCATTAGATCAATGTAATCAGCGTATGCTTGGTAAAACTCGATCATTGTGAATTCTGGGTTGTGGCGTGTTGAAACACCTTCATTACGGAAGCTACGGTTAATTTCGAATACACGCTCAAAACCACCAACCACTAAACGCTTAAGGTTTAACTCTGGTGCAATACGTAAATACATAGGTAAGTCTAATGCATTATGGAATGTTTCAAATGGACGTGCTGTTGCGCCACCAGGAATCGCTTGTAGCATAGGTGTTTCTACTTCCATAAACTGACGGTCGTTTAAGTAAGTACGAATAGCGTTAACAATCTTGTTACGTAAAATAAATGTTTTACGAGATTCTTCATTAGCAATTAAATCTAGGTAACGCTGACGGTAACACGCTTCAGTATCTGATAAGCCGTGGAATTTATCTGGTAATGGACGTAGCGCTTTAGTCAGAATACGAATGTCAGATACTTTAATACTTAGCTCATCAGTTTTTGTTTTAAATAAAACACCTTTCGCACCGACGATATCACCTAAATCCCACTTTTTGAATTCAGTATTGTAAAAGCCTTCTTCTAAGTTATCGCGTGCAACATAAACTTGTATTTGACCACCCATGTCTTGGATAGTTGCAAAGCTTGCTTTACCCATAATACGACGTGTCATCATACGTCCTGCAACACTCACTTCAATAGCCAGCTCTTCTAGCTCTTCTTTGCTCTTTTCGTTATATAGCTGATGCAGTTCGTCAGAGATATTTTCACGACGGAAATCATTTGGAAACGCTTGTCCCTTTTCACGCATTGCATCTAATTTAGTTAGACGTTGCGCAAGGATTTCACTTAATTCAACTTGCGGTGCTTCTGCTTTGTTTTGCTCTGACATGATAGTTCCTATCTTTTACTTCAATTTTTAAAATGATTGTTATTTCAAACGGGCTTAAAATTACAAACCTGATTTTAAGCTAGCTTCAATAAATTTGTTTAAATCACCGTCTAACACCACTTGCGTATTACGGTTTTCAACACCTGTACGTAAATCTTTGATACGAGAGTCATCTAATACGTAAGAACGAATTTGACTCCCCCACCCGATATCTGATTTACCATCTTCGTTAATTTGTTTTTCAGCGTTCTGCAACTGTAACTCATGTTCATAAAGTTTCGCACGAAGTTGCTTCATCGCTTGGTCTTTATTTTTATGTTGCGAGCGATCATTTTGACATTGTACAACAATATTCGTTGGCGTATGGGTAATACGCACTGCTGATTCCGTTGTATTTACGTGCTGACCACCCGCACCCGATGCACGGTACACATCAATACGTAAATCTGCAGGATTAATCTGAATATCGATATTGTCATCAATTTCAGGGTAAATAAAAGCAGAAGCAAAGGAAGTATGGCGTTTACCCGATGAATCAAAAGGCGATTTACGTACTAGACGATGTACACCTGTCTCTGTGCGTAACCAGCCATAAGCATACTCACCACTAAAACGAATTGTTGCGCCTTTAATCCCAGCTACATCACCCGGGGTCGCTTCCATTAACTCTGTTTTATAGCCATTCGCTTCGCCCCAACGTAAATACATACGTAGCAGCATATTAGCCCAATCTTGTGCTTCTGTACCACCTGAACCAGATTGAATATCAAGATAACAAGAACATGCATCCTGTTTTCCAGAGAACATACGACGGAATTCCAGCACTTCTAGTTGCTTTTCTAGCTCGTTGGCTTCTTTAATCGCTTCATCAAAACTATCTTGATCATTTTCTTCGACAGCCATTTCAACTAACATTTCAATATCGTCAGTGCCGGCAGTTAGTGCATCAATCGTTTTAACCACTAGCTCTAGGCTGCTTCGCTCTTTCCCTAAGGCTTGCGCATAATTGGGGTCATTCCAAACTTCAGGTGACTCTAACTCGCGGCTTACTTCTTCTAACCGCTCTAGTTTAGCGTCGTAGTCAAAGGTACCCCCTAAGCATTTCAGCACGCTTAGTTAGGTCTTTAAGTTGATTAAGAATAGGATTTACTTCAAACATCAAAACTCGCTATTAGTTTATTGATAAAAAGAGCCGAATTTTAACCAATTATTCGTTAAATAAATAGTGAACAATTAAAATATATAAGCGAGAAAGTAACTATTTTTTGCTTAGTCCTTGAAACAATCAAGGCTAGCCCATCAAAAGAATAAAAACTAAAAGGGGCCACTGCGTAGAAAATTAAGAATCTCCACTATTATCTGCCTGTTTATCTGAAAGACAATAAAGACACAATAAAGGCTTAGTGTAGTACTAAAAAAGACAGTTTAATAGTGCATTATAAACCAGTAAACCTACTCTTTTTTGATCCAGAAAGTCTATTCAAAATTTATTAATAATGAACTCTCATGGTAATAAACCGATGAAGCTCAAAAAATAAAACAAAAATATAATTTAATTAACTTTTTAGATGCATTTTTTTTTAAAAACCGTAACATAACGATTCGCTTCAACAAGGTTCGCTTCTGCCCGATACAGGCAGAAAACGACGCAATTAACCGATTGTATAAGGATACAAATCATGGAAATGCTCTCAGGCGCCGAAATGGTAGTGCGCTCACTACAAGACGAAGGTATAAAACATATCTTTGGTTACCCAGGCGGTTCAGTTCTAGATATATATGACGCAATTTTTCAATCCGATGAGATAGAACACTTTTTAGTACGCCACGAACAAGCCGCTGTACATATGGCAGATGCTTATTCGCGCTCTACTGGTAAAGTTGGCTGTGTATTAGTAACTGCGGGACCAGGTGCAACAAACTGTATTACAGGTATTGCAACAGCTTACATGGATTCTATTCCATTAGTTGTTTTATCAGGTCAAGTTCCAACATTTTGGATTGGTGATGATGCCTTCCAAGAAACAGATATGATTGGTGTTTCACGCCCAATCGTTAAACACAGCTTTTCATGTCGTACCGCGGAAGAGATTCCAGTAGCGATTAAAAAAGCATTTTATATCGCATCAACAGGCCGACCAGGACCTGTGGTAATCGATTTACCGAAAGATGTACAAAATCCCCTTAACAAATTCCCGTATGAATACCCTGAAAGTGTTAGCTTGCGTTCATACAACCCAACATTAAGTGGTCATAAAGGACAAATCAAGCGTGCCGTTGCGGCATTAGTTAACGCTAAAAAGCCTGTTTTATATGTGGGTGGTGGCGCAATCATCGCTAATGCTTCTAAACAAGTAATAGAGCTTGCGGAAAAACTAAACTTACCAGTAACCAATACTTTGATGGGTCTTGGCGCTTTCCCTGGTGAGCACGAGCAATTTGTCGGTATGCTAGGAATGCACGGAACTTATGAAGCTAACCGTTCAATGCATAACGCTGATTTAATTTTTGCTTGTGGTGCTCGCTTTGATGACCGTGTAACTAATAACGTTGAAAAGTTCTGTCCTGACGCAAAAATCATGCATATTGATATTGACCCAACCTCGATTTCAAAAAATATTCATGCTGATTTACCAATTGTAGGTAGCGTTGAAGTGGTATTACAGCAGATGTTAGATCTGATTGATGAAACGAATGCTTCAAATGACAGTAAAGATATTGATGCTTGGTGGAAACAAATTAACGAATGGCGCGCTAAAAAATGCCTTTCTTATGAAACATCAGATTCACATATCAAACCACAACAGGTAATTGAATGTTTATATAAAGTCACTAAAGGTGATGCGATTGTTACTTCTGATGTTGGCCAACATCAAATGGTTGCAGCGCAATATTATCCATTCAAAGAACCTCGCCAATGGATCAACTCTGGTGGTGCCGGGACAATGGGCTTCGGCTTACCTGCTGCAATGGGCTGTAAAATAGCTCATCCAGATCGCCCTGTGGTTTGTGTTACAGGTGACGGCTCTATTCAAATGAATATTCAAGAGTTATCAACTTGTATGCAATACAATATCCCAGTGGTTATCTTATTATTAAATAACCGCTCGTTGGGTATGGTAAAACAATGGCAAAAAATGTTCTACGGTGGCCGTCAATCTCACTCCTACATGGATAGTGTGCCTGATTTTGTCAAACTTTCTGAAGCTTATAATCATATTGGTATCAAAGTAGATACCATTGATGAGCTTGAACCTGCATTAACACGTGCCTTTGAATTAAAAGAACGTGTGGTATTTGTAGACGTAGCGATTGATCCTGAAGAGCACGTTTATCCTATGCAAGTTAAATTTGGCAGTATGCAAGACATGTATTTAAGTAAAACGGAGCAAACGGATGCGTAGAATAATTTCAGTACTATTAGAAAATGAATCAGGTGCTTTATCGCGTGTTGTTGGTTTGTTTTCACAACGTGCTTATAACATTGAATCATTAACGGTATCGCCTACCAATGATCAAACATTATCACGCATGACTATCACAACCGATGTTGTGGACCATGCAGAACTTGAACAAATGATGAAGCAACTGCATAAGTTAGTTGATGTATTACGTGTTTCAGAACTAACGCAAGGTCCACATGTAGAACGCGAGTTATTATTAATCAAAGTTCGTACCGTAGGTAGTGAAGCACGTGAAGAAGTAAAACGCACATGTGACATCTACCGAGGCCAGGTTGTTGATATCACGCAAAATCTATACACCATTCAATTAGTTGGTGCAGGTTCAAAATTAGAAGCGTTTGTCGCAACTATGCATGAATCAAGTGAAATAGTTGAAGTCGTTCGCTCAGGTGTTTGTGGTATTGCCCGTGGTGATAAAGCCTTAAGAGCATAAACGCTTTAATAAACTAAGACGGCTATTTTACAGTATTTAATACTGTTTTAAGTTCATAATAAAAATGCAAAGTACAGCGATGTGCTTTGCATTTTTTTATAATTGCTAGTTTAAATTAAGTTAATTAATATAAACTTAATTTAGGAGGAATAAAGATGCTCGGGTTACTTGCTATTTTAACATCAGCTTTTTTACTTTTTGCCTTTGGTATATCGAGCTTTATGTTAATGCTAGTCGCAATGATCATGTTAATCGCCTTTATAATCACAGGAACAATCACTTTTATATTTAAATTCGGCCTATGGATAATACTTATTTATATCGCTTATTTATTATTTCAATCTAAAAAGGAATAGAGATGAAACGTTTAACACTATTAATATGTAGCCTACTATTTTCAATCAATGTATTTGCTGAAGAATTTATCATTAGTGATGAATATGTACGAGCAACACCACCCCACTCTAAAAACAGTGCGGCTTTTTTAACTATTGAAAATAATACAGATAAAGACATCAAGTTAGTTGCTGCGAGCACTTCTATTTCAGACCGTGCTGAATTACATTCACACACGAAAGTAGACGGAATGATGCAAATGCGTGAAGTTGAAGATATACTGATTAAAGCAAATAGCGAAATGAAATTACAACCAGGTGGTTTTCATGTCATGTTTTTAGGGTTAAAAAATGATTTAACCGAAGGTGAAACGGCAGAATTCACACTGTACTTTGATAATGGTGATGAAGTGAAAATTGATGCGCCAATACAAAAAATTTCTGTAGAACATTAAACTTAGAAAACACTATTATTAAACATTAAATTTATAGGGAATTCCTTATCATGAAAAAGCAACTTTTAGTAACAGCATTAGCCGCATCAATGAGTATGCCTGCAATGGCTGATTTTTTAGGTGTTTATGCCGGTATTGATTACAATACAAATGAAACTCGTTATAACAACCATACGGATAGAGAAGATAATTTATCTGGCTATGTGGCATTTGAGCACTTTATTCCGCTTATTCCAAATGTAAAAATCCAATATACAGATCTAGATAACCATGCATTTGTTAACGGAGAAAGCTCTGTTACGAATGGTATCCTATACTACGAAATTCTTGATAATGGCTTAGTTGAAGTTGATTTAGGTTTAGCCTACACAGATGCTGAAGGTTATCGAGATGATGCTAGTTTTGGTCAAGCTTATGCAGCGGGTAAATTACACATACCAGGTGTCAGCATGCATGCCTTCGCGGATGTTATTGCAGGGTCGTTAACTAGTGATGATGCAATCAATACTGAAATTGGTTTAGCTTATACGTTTAACCCTGATTCATTGTTACTTAACGTATCAGTGCGCGGCGGTTACCGTTACCACCAAATTGATTTGAGAAAATCACCTCGACAAGAGACTGATAGTTTATTTGCAGGTGTAGAACTTCACTTCTAAATGATATTTACAAACGAATGATGAAGCCACAACCAGTCTCTGTTTGTGGCTTTTTTATTAGCAGAAAATAAGTTATAGGGAAAAGATATGATCACATTACATCATTTAAATAAATCTCGTTCAAAACGCATTATCTGGCTATTAGAAGAGTTAGGGGTAGATTACCAAATTACCGCTTATCAACGAGATAGTGTTACTTTTTTAGCTCCGCCAGAACTTAAAGCCATTCATCCATTGGGTAAATCACCTGTGATTGAAGATAATGGTTTAATTATTGCTGAATCAGCTGCGATTACTGAATATTTAATCGAACACTATGGGCAAGGTAAATTCATCCCTGCACGAGGAACGCCAGAACACACAGAGTACTTACAATGGCTACATTTCGCTGAAAGCTCTGCTATTTTACCGTTATTATTAAAAATGTTTACTGCCAAAGAACCAGTAGAAACACAGTTTCTTTCTCAATATGCAGAACAGGAAGTCGCAAAGGTAATCGAGTATTTCGATAATAAGTTAGAAAATAAACGTTACTTAGTCGAGGACAGACTGACCGGCGCCGATATTATGATGTCTTTTATTGCTGAAATTGTAGAGAGGAATGGGCCAATAGCAACTTATCCTAATATACAAAAATACTTAGCCCAATTAGCAACCCACCCTGCTTTTATTAAAGCAAATCAAATAGAATTAGATAACCAAGCTTAATCTTTCAATAGAGTTATAACCTAACCATCAACTTGGTTATAACTCCCCTATCCATATAAAAATCCATTTCAAACATCACCAAATGAGAATCATTATTATCCCTACATTTTTAAATGCTATTTAGTTATAAATGATTAACTTTTATTCTTTTGGGTAACTCAGAAGGTCAAGTACACTCCGCATATCTTAATGTAATAGTGGAAATTACTTCATGGCACTTAACAATTTATCGGCTTTAACATCGCCTTTATCTGAGTCACAACTGGCTCAATTGCAACAAGCAACAGCAGGCTTAGATGCGGTACAAACTGCATGGGTTAGTGGTTACCTTGCTGGCGTAAGCCAAGGTCCAGTAACAGCAGCGGCTCCTACACAAAGTGCAGGACAAACCTTAACTATCCTTTACGCGTCACAAACGGGTAATGCGAAAGGCGTAGCGAGTCAACTTGCTGAAAGCGCAAAAGCCGCGGGCCTTAATGTAGTCCTTAAAAACACTGCTGATTACAAAGCAAAAGCATTAAAAAATGAAACTCATTTATTAATTGTTGCTAGTACTAATGGTGAAGGTGAAGCGCCAGATGATGCGATTGAGTTCCACGAATTCTTATTAGGTAAAAAAGCACCTAAATTACCTGAACTAAAATACAGCGTATTAGCATTAGGTGACAGCAGTTACGAATTTTTCTGTCAAACAGGTAAAGACTTTGATGAACGCTTAAAAGCGTTAGGCGCTAGCCAATTAGCACCTCGTGTTGACTGTGATGTCGATTATGAGAGTGAAAGTGAAGCTTGGATCTCAAATGTCGTGACAACCCTAAAAGGTGAAATGGCAGAAGTAACCACAGCTGCACCCGTTGCAGGTATTGCAACATCAAGCACAGCAAGTCAGTACTCTAAACAGAACCCGTATCCAGCTGAATTTTCGTTAAGTCAAAAAATTACTGGTCGCGATTCAGCGAAAGACGTTCGCCACATAGAAATTGATTTAGGCGAGTCAGGTTTAACTTATCAAACAGGTGATGCTTTAGGTGTCTGGTTTGAAAATGATGAAGCACTAGTTGATGAGCTAATCGCTGAATTAGGTTACAACGCTGATGATAAAGTAAATTTAAGCATTTCTGGTGAAGATAAGGAATTTAGCGTAAAAGAAGCACTATTAACGCAACTAGAAATTACTCAAACAGCACCTTCATTTATTGAGTTTTGGGCTGAGAAATCTGGTGACGATAAGTTAAAAGCTATCGCAAATGATAAAAATGCGGCACGTGAGTTCTCAGGTAACCATCAAATTATTGATATTGTTAACCAAGCTAAAGCAGATGTTGATGCACAAACTTTCGTTGACGCATTACGTAAAATCACACCTCGTCTATACTCTATCGCGTCGGCACAAGCTGAAGTAGAAGAAGAAGTTCACTTAACTGTAGGTGTGGTGAGCTACGATGCTAACGATAAAACACGTACAGGTGGGGCTTCTGGTTTCTTAGCGCAGCGCTTAGAAGAAGGTCAAAAAGTACGCGTGTTTGTTGAGCATAATGATAACTTCCGTCTACCTGCATCAGATGATACTCCCGTGATTATGATTGGTCCTGGTACTGGTGTTGCGCCGTTTAGAGCGTTCATGCAAGAGCGTGAAGCGCGTGATGCAACTGGTGACAACTGGATGTTCTTTGGTGATCAAACCTTCACACAAGACTTTTTATACCAAGTTGAATGGCAGAATTACTTAAAATCTGGCTTATTAACAAAAATGGACGTGGCTTTCTCGCGCGACCAAGCTGAAAAAATTTACGTACAAGACCGTTTAAAAGAGAACGCTAGCGAAGTGTTTGCATGGTTAGAGCGTGGTGCACACTTATACATATGTGGCGATGCGGACCGCATGGCAAAAGATGTTCATCAAACCTTGTTAGACATTATTGCTGAACACGGTCAATTAAACACAGAACAAGCAGAAGACTACTTAAAGTCACTTAGATCTAACAAGCGTTACCAGAAGGATGTTTACTAATGAGCAACGATTTACCAAAAGTTGAAAACCCTGTACTAATTGTTGAAGGTAAACACGCCGACAATGAGCGTTTAAAAGCTGAGAGTGATTATCTTCGCGGTACTATTTTAGAAGATCTTCAGGATCGCATGACAGGTGGTTTTACGCCAGATAATTTCCAATTGATACGTACACACGGTATGTACCAACAAGACGACCGCGATATTCGTGCTGAACGTCAAAAGCAAAAGCTTGAGCCATTACATAACGTAATGCTTAGAGCACGTTTACCTGGCGGTATTATTAATACTGAGCAATGGCTAGCGATTGATAAATTTGCTGATGATCATACATCTTACGGCAGTATTCGTTTAACGACGCGTCAAACGTTTCAATTTCACGGCGTACTAAAGCCAAACATTAAATTAATGCACCAAACACTTAATAGTGTAGGTCTTGATTCAATTGCAACAGCTGGCGATGTGAACCGTAACGTACTTTGTACTTCTAACCCAGTTGAGTCTGAGCTACATCAAGAAGCTTACGAGTGGGCGACTAAGCTTAGTGAACATTTACTACCAAAAACTCGTGCTTACGCTGAAATTTGGTTAGATGAAGAACGCGTTGAAACAACAGAAGATGACGTTATTGAGCCAATTTTAGGCAGTAATTACTTACCACGTAAATTTAAAACAACGGTAGTGATCCCACCTAATAACGACATCGATCTTCATGCCAATGATTTAAACTTTGTTGCCATTAGTGAAGACGGTAAATTAATTGGTTTTAACGTACTTGTGGGTGGTGGCTTAGCCATGACTCATGGTGATAATGCAACTTACCCTCGTTGTGCTGATGACTTTGGTTTTATTCCTAAAGAGAAAGCATTAGACATAGCTGCCGCTGTTGTAACTACACAACGTGACTGGGGTAACCGTGTTAACCGTAAAAATGCTAAAACGAAATACACATTAGACCGTGTGGGCGCACATGCATTCCGCGAAGAAGTTGAAGCGCGTGCAGGTATCAAATTTGAAGACTCTCGTCCGTATAAATTTACACACCGTGGCGATAACTTTGGTTGGGTGAAAGGGATTGATGGTAAAGAGCACTTAACTTTATTTATCGAAAACGGTCGTATTCTTGACTTCCCAGTTGGTCAATTTGAAGGTAAGCAGTTAAAAACAGGTATGCGAGAAATCGCTAAAATTCACGAAGGTGATTTCCGTTTAACAGCAAACCAAAATTTAATTGTTGCTGGTGTTGATCCTAAGGACAAAGCGACAATCGAAAAAATCGCACGTGATCACGGTTTAATCAGCGATAAAGTATCAAACCAACGTATGAGCTCAATGGCTTGTGTTGCTTTCCCTACTTGTCCATTAGCGATGGCTGAAGCAGAGCGTTACTTGCCAGGTCTTGTTGATGATGTAGAAGCGATTCTAGAGAAGAACAACTTAGCAGGCGAAAGCATCATCTTACGTGTTACTGGTTGTCCGAACGGTTGTGGTCGTGCAATGCTTGCTGAAATCGGTTTAGTCGGTAAAGGCCCGGGTAAATACAACATGTACCTAGGTGCCGATTTAGCAGGTACTCGAGTACCTAAAATCTATAAAGAAAATGTTGATGAAGCAACAATATTAGCCGAAATAGACGCATTAAGTGCTCGTTGGTCTAAAGAGCGTAACGAAGGTGAAGCTTTCGGTGATTTTGTTATCCGCGCAGGTATTGTCGCTGAAGTCGTCATTTCAGCTAGGGATTTCCATGCCTAACACGTTAGATCTTGCTCATCTATTAACATTATCTAAAGCCGAGCAGAAAGCTGCTTTGGCTGAAGTTAACCAGTTATTAGAAAAACAGACCGCTCAGCAGCGCGTTCAATGGGCGATCGACAATTTACAAAGTGAATTTGTTTTATCATCAAGCTTCGGCATTCAAGCAGCCGTCTGTTTACATATGATCACCAGCATAAAAGCTGATACAGCAATAATATTAACGGATACAGGTTATTTGTTTCCTGAAACTTATCGTTTTATTGATGACTTAACAGAAAAGCTAAACTTAAACTTGAAAGTGTACAGAGCTGAGCAAAGTGCAGCATGGCAAGAAGCACGTTACGGTAAACTATGGGAAGACGGTGTTGAAGGGTTAACTAAATATAACCAAATCAATAAAGTTGAACCAATGAAGCGTGCTTTAAAAGAGTTAAATGCTAAAACTTGGTTCTCAGGTTTACGCCGTTCACAATCGTCAAGCCGTGAAGACTTAGCCGTATTAAGCATTCAAAATGGCTGCTTTAAGTTTTTGCCTATCATCGACTGGGGTAATAAAGAAGTGCATTATTACTTACAAGATAATAACCTAAGTTATCACCCATTATGGGAGCAAGGTTATGTCTCTGTAGGAGATGTACAAACATCCCGTCCTTTAGAGGCTGGTATGACCGAAGAAGAAACACGCTTTTTTGGTTTAAAACGAGAATGTGGCTTGCATGAAGAGCCAATTGAAGAACAAGGTAGTGGTATTTAACTCCCCTTTTTCCATCTTCACACTAAAAAACCTCTACTTTGTTAGAGGTTTTTTTATGCTTAAGAAAAATGAAACCTGCCGATAAGTTATAGCAATGATATTAATACCAATTATATTAAATAAGTGATCTAAATTTTGCGCAGGAAAAATGACTGA
>NZ_JBAKAZ010000063.1:0-15900 GCF_038155185.1 Psychromonas aquatilis | reverse complement strand
GATTGCGTCATAGCAACTACCCCTTAACATGTAAAACTACATTACTAAAAGATAGAAGATCAATGATAATGCGTCAAAGTTTATGGGTGTCCACAGTTAAAAGAAAGTTAAAACAAAAAAGCACTAATAGTAAATCTATTAGTGCTTTTTAAAAAATATGAATTTTATCGTAATAACAATAAGTTAGCTACCGATCACACCACCATCATCTTTCGTGATCATTACAATTGTCGAGCGTGGTTTAGAGTCTCCACCAGCTGGGAAGTGGCCTGTCGGGTGTTGAATACCAACAAACATGGTTTTTTGGTCTTCAGAGAAAGTTAAACCAGTCACTTCACAACCAACGGGGCCGGTTAAGAAACGGCGTACTTCACCTGTTTCTGGGTCGCCACATAACATTTGGTTATTACCTTGTCCTGCAAAGTCACCTTTATTTGAGAAATCACCGTCTGTTTGAATCCATAAACGACCTGCATTATCAAAACCTAGGCCATCAGGACTGTTAAACATATTATCTTTATTAATGTTTGCACTACCCGCATATAAATCACCTTGATGAACCGTTGGGTTACCTGCAACTAAGTATAGATCCCACGTGAAAGTATTGCTGGTATGGTTAGCTTTAGTTGGCGCCCAACGTAGAATTTGACCGTAATGGTTTTCAGCACGCGGGTTAGGACCACCAACATCTTGGCCTTCTTTAACACCACGATTTTTATTGTTAGTCAAGGTACAGAACACATGCTTTTTATCTGGGTGAATAGCAACCCACTCTGGACGGTCCATTGTCGTTGCGCCTACTTGTGTTGCAGCGCGACGTGCGAAAATCATCACTTCAGCTTGGCTGTTAAAGCCATTTTCTTTGGTTAAGCCGTTCTTACCAAAAGTCAGCTCCAACCATTCCCCTTCGCCTTCTAGTTTCTCTGCATGCATCGCAAATTTAGCAACAAATAACGTTCCTTCTTCAAGTAATTGACGATTTGCTTGGTCATTACCTTCTCGGTATTTATTTTTAGAAACAAATTTATATAAGTGCTCACCACGCTCATCATCACCTAAATAAACCACTACATGGCCATCATCATTAACCATGATTGCAGCATTTTCATGTTTAAATCGACCTAGTGCAGTGCGTTTTAATGGTGTCGATGTTGGGTCATTTGGATCAATTTCTACAATCCAACCAAAACGATTTGGTTCATTTGGGTTTTTAGCGAGATCAAAACGCTCATCAAAATTGTGCCATTGGTATTTACTTTGCTCAGCTACAACACCGTAACGCTTATGGTCATCCGTCAATGATGCTTCATCTACAGAGCCAAAGAAGTCATCAAAGTTTTCTTCACAAGTAATGTAAGTGCCCCATGGTGTATGGCCATTAGAGCAGTTATTAAATGTACCTAATACTTTTTTACCTGTTGGATCAGCTTTTGTTTTTAATAAATCATGGCCAGCAGCAGGACCGGTTACATGCATTTCAGTATTTGCAGTAATACGGCGGTTTGCTTTGCCTGTTGGGTCCATTACCCACTTACCGTCTTTTCTTACTAACTCAACCACTGTCACACCAACGGCTGCTTGTGCTTTTTTAACATCGTCAGCAGTCATTGCTTTGCCTTGATGTGAGAATAAGAATTGGTAATTTGTATATTCATTGTTGACGGCAAGGATCACACGATCTTTTGATAATGGGAAAACACTCATACCGTCTGTGTTATCACCAAATTGCTTCATTTGTGCTTGAGAATCTTGTTTACCATCTGCATTAAATGCAGGTGCATCAAGGAAAATAGGGTCGCCCCATGACATTAGTTGACTTGTGCTATAGCCCTTAGGAACAACCACCGAATCACTCGTTGATGCTGGAATTTGCGTAAAGTTTAAAAGCTTACTATCCATACTTGCAGCAATGGCTTTTGCTACTGGGTTAACTGCTAAAAATGCACCTGCGCCAACTGCTGCTGTACCCATTAAGAAACGACGACGTGATAAACGTGCATCAATCATGCTACTAAAGTCCGTTTCTTTGTCTAATAAATCCGTCATGCTTGTTACCTTTTTCATTTATTTGTGTGGGGGGATTCAAATCGAGCTCTAGACTAAAGCAGTAAGATGACAAATTTATTACCGTCGTAAAAAACTATTCTTATTTAACATCAAGGAAAGGTTAATCCTTGTCCCTTGCTCTTTGTTATTGATTTTTAGATTTAAGAAAAATAGTGGTTAAGTGACAGCAAGTCGAATATCTAAATGGAGTGACAATCCTGAAGCATTTTTAAAAGAAAGTTTAAACCAAAGTACCTCTAGTCAAAATATACTACTCAATACCAAGCGAAAAAAGATAACAAACCTTAAAAATAATAATATAAAAAAACAATTATTTAACTTATCTCCTCCCATTAATGCATTGTAAATAATTGCGCTGATTGACTTTGTAAAAATGCCTGTCCGACTTCAACACCTAACTCATAATCAGCCATTAACGCCTTATCACTACTCCCTAAAATACGACTTGCTAATTTTGTAGGTGGAGATATTTCAATGACTTGTGCATCTTCAGGTGGTTGCTGAATAAAGTTAATCGCTTGATTATAAGCATTTTCATAACCAGTAATAATATCCAAGACTTTTGGGCATTTATTCGATTTACAGAGCAAAGATTTTAATTTTCGTGCCCATGGATAACCTACATTTCGATCTGTTGGTGCGGTGCGTAAAACAATGATTTTCTTGGCACCGCGATTATAGGCTTCTTGAATCGGAATAGGTAAAGCGACTCCTCCATCGACATAGTGATCGCTGCCAATCGCGACTCCTTTTTTATATAAATAAGGTAAAGCACTTGATGCCTTTAGCATAGTTAACCAATTACCTGCTGTAGGCTCAAGAAAAGTTGGATGAAAACCATTAAGGTTTGTCGCAGAAAAAAGTAATTGACGGTTCACTAACTGGTTCTCTGCACACTGCATATTAAGCTGATATTCAGGCTCGCTAACCCGATCAAAATACCAGTCTAGGTCCATCGCATTACGTTTAGTAAAAGAGCGTTTGATACTAAAAAAGTCAGAGTGTCGTGATAACTGCATAATTGATCTTTTAGCATGACCTAACTGACGAGTCATATAAGTTGATAGATTTTGTGCGCCAGCTGAGGTGCCGATTAAAATAGAAAAAGGATTAAAATCTTGCGCTAACCAGCTATCTAATACCCCAGCTGTAAAAATACCACGTTGCCCACCACCTTCAACAACAAGGGCCGTTTCTTTGATAGGCTGACTTGCTTTGCAGTTAGGTATATTAGTAATTGATGGTACTGTTCGTTGGCTCATTTGATGTCCCTATTAAATTTTCGTCTAATATACGAAGATTTATTAAATAGGTAAAATCGTTTTAATTTAACTTATTGATAGTTATTTGTTATTTAAAAAATAATATAGGACCGCATTAAACAAGAAACATCGTAATCTCCCCCTCTATTTCAATATGAGTAGGCTATAAATACGTATTAAATTCATTAATAAAGAAGCTATGAGTACTATTATTCAGGGACGATAAATGCAGCGATGCTTGCTATTTTTAATGAAACAGGGGCTCAAATAACAGAAGCTAAAAAAGCTGAAAATGAGATTGTTGATACTAAATACGAAGCGCAAAAAACTAAATGATCATCCTCACGAAGATATTCCTTCTATAAGCAATTGGTGTCATTTTAAATAAAAAAAGCCACTCAATTGAGTGGCTTTATATTAGTTACTTAACCTAGCTTATTGGTTATCAACTTAATGATTAACCTTTAATGCGATTATGTAACTCTTGTACTGAACTTACTGTTGCTTCTTCTGCTGTTGGGTCAGCAGTGTGAGCACGACAAGTTGCAAATGCACCGTTTAGCGTTGTTGTGTAGTTTACTTTGTAACGTAATGCTGCACGACGTAGCTGACGTGAATCTTCAATTGAGATACGCCCTTCTGTTGTGTTCACAATGTATTTGTATTCACTATTTTTAACACGGTCAAGAATATGTGGACGACCTTCGCTCACTTTATTCACAAGGCGAGCATTAATGCCTGCATCTTGTAACACGATCATAGTGCCGTGCGTAGCGTCAAGTTCAAAACCTAAATCCAACATTGTTTGTGCTAGTTTAGCAACACGCTTCTTATCACTGTTACGAACAGAGATTAAAGCACGACCAATTGCAGGCACTTCTTTCGTTGAACCTAATTCAGCTTTTGCATACGCTTCAGCAAAGGTAACACCTGCACCCATTACTTCACCTGTTGAACGCATCTCAGGACCTAAAATTGGATCAGAACCTGGGAATTTGTTAAACGGTAATACAACTTCTTTTACAGAGTAGTACGGTGGAATAACTTCTTCAGTCACACCAAGTTCTTTCAGTGTTTTACCCGCCATTACGCTTGCGCCGATTTTAGCAATAGGCACACTTGTCGCTTTAGATACAAACGGTACTGTACGAGCAGCACGTGGATTTACTTCAATCATGTAAATCTCATTATCTTTAACAGCAAGCTGTGTATTCATTAGACCAACCACACCTAGTTCCAATGCTAATGCTTTGATGTAACCGCGCATTTCGTCTTGGATTTCAGTACTTAGTGTGTAAGCAGGTAATGAACATGCAGAGTCACCAGAGTGAACACCAGCTTGTTCGATATGCTCCATGATGCCACCGATAACAACATCAGTACCGTCACAAATCGCATCGATATCTACTTCAACTGCATCATCTAGGAAACGGTCAAGTAATACAGGTGATTCGTTAGAAACACTTACCGCTTCTTTAAAGTAACGACGTAAATCTTGCTCGTCATATACTATTTCCATCGCACGGCCACCTAGTACATACGAAGGACGTACTACTAATGGGTATCCGATACGTGTTGCTGACGTAACCGCTTGTTCAAGCGTAGTAACAGTATCGTTTTCTGGTTGTTTAAGGCCTAGACGCTCAACCACTTGTTGGAAACGCTCACGGTCTTCTGCACGGTCAATCGCTTCTGGTGAAGTACCAATGATTGGCACGCCAGCTGCTTCCAGTGCACGTGCTAATTTAAGTGGCGTTTGGCCACCGTATTGCACGATAACGCCTTTCGGGTTCTCAACACGTACGATTTCAAGTACATCTTCCAATGTAATTGATTCGAAGTATAAACGGTCAGATGTATCGTAATCCGTTGAAACAGTTTCAGGGTTACAGTTCACCATGATTGTTTCATAACCATCTGCACGCATTGCCATCGCAGCATGTACACAACAGTAATCGAACTCAATACCTTGACCAATACGGTTAGGACCACCACCGATGATCATGATTTTATCATTATCACTTGGGTTTGCTTCACACTCTTCATCGTAGGTTGAGTACATGTAAGCCGTATCAGATGAGAACTCTGCAGCACAAGTATCAACACGTTTGTAAACTGGGTGCAATGCAAATTTTTCACGTAGTTTACGTACTTCAATTTCCGATGCACCAATCACAGAAGCGATGCGGCTATCAGCAAAACCTTTACGTTTTAGTTTACGCAGTGAATCAGCATCTAATGAGCGTAAACCGCCTTGCGCTAGTTTTTTCTCTTCGTTGATTAGATCTTCGATTTGAACTAGGAACCAGTTGTCGATTTTAGTGATTTCATGCACTTCTTCCATCGTCATGCCTAGGCGGAATGCATCACCGATGTACCAAATACGTTCCGCACCAGCTTCACGTAATTCGTATAATACTTTTTCTTTTGCATCATCAGCGTTTAAATCAACCATCGGGCTGAAACCGTCTGCACCAACTTCTAATCCACGAAGTGCTTTTTGTAACGACTCTTGTTGGTTACGGCCAATTGCCATTACTTCACCAACTGATTTCATTTGCGTGGTCAAACGATCGTTTGAGTTAGCAAACTTTTCAAAGTTAAAACGTGGAATCTTAGTTACAACGTAATCAATTGTTGGTTCAAATGATGCTGGTGTCTTACCGCCAGTGATATCATTTTGTAATTCATCAAGCGTGTAACCAATCGCTAATTTAGCAGCGATTTTAGCAATCGGGAAACCCGTTGCTTTTGATGCCAGTGCAGAAGAACGAGATACACGAGGGTTCATCTCGATTAATACCATACGGCCATCTTCAGGGTTAATACCAAACTGTACGTTTGAACCACCTGTTTCAACACCAATTTCACGTAATACTGCTAAAGAAGCGTTACGCATTAGTTGGTATTCTTTATCTGTTAACGTTTGTGCTGGTGCAACCGTGATAGAGTCACCTGTATGAATCCCCATTGGGTCGAAGTTTTCAATCGCACATACAATGATACAGTTATCATTTTTGTCACGAACCACTTCCATTTCATACTCTTTCCAACCGATAAGTGATTCATCAATCAATAGTTCGTTAGTTGGAGAAAGGTCTAAGCCGTTTGAACAAATGTCGTCAAACTCTTCTTGGTTGTACGCGATACCGCCGCCCGTTCCACCCATGGTGAAAGATGGACGAATAATACAAGGGAAACCGACCATGTCTAAAACACCGTAAGCTTCTTCCATGCTATGTGCGATACCTGCACGAGGACATTCAAGTCCAATTTTCTTCATTGCTGCATCAAAACGACTACGGTCTTCAGCTTTATCAATTGCGTCAGCTGTAGCACCAATCATTTCAACGTTGTATTTTTCTAGTACGCCTTTTTCTTCAAGCTCTAGAGCACAGTTAAGTGCTGTTTGACCACCCATTGTTGGTAATACTGCACATGGGCGTTCTTTTGCGATAATTTTTTCTACTACTTCCCAGTGAATTGGTTCAATGTAAGTTGCATCGGCCATTTCTGGATCGGTCATGATAGTAGCTGGGTTAGAGTTTACTAGTACGACACGGTACCCTTCTTCTCTCAGTGCTTTACAAGCTTGTGCACCTGAGTAGTCAAATTCACAAGCTTGGCCAATTACGATTGGGCCTGCACCAATGATTAGGATAGTTTTTAAGTCATTACGTTTTGGCATCTGAAATTACCTTTCTATATCTGTTCAATGTATTCGAAAATATTCGAAACAAGGTTATCCGGTTTAACTAAGCGCGGTTCACTAAGCGTTTTTGTACTGTTCAATCAATTCAATGAAGTGATCAAATAGCGGTGCTGCATCATGTGGACCTGGACTAGCTTCTGGGTGACCCTGGAAACTAAATGCCGCTTTATCAGTGCGATGAATACCTTGTAATGATCCATCAAACAATGAAACATGCGTTGCACGTAAATTTGCTGGTAATGTTGCTTCATCAGCTGCAAAACCATGGTTTTGACTAGTAATCATAACCACATCACGCTCTAAGTCTTTCACTGGGTGGTTCGCACCGTGGTGACCAAACTTCATTTTCACTGTTTTTGCACCACTTGCTAATGCAAGTAACTGGTGGCCTAAACAGATACCAAATACTGGAATATCAGTTTTTAAAATTTCTTGAATCGCTTCAATAGCATAGGTACATGGTTCTGGGTCACCAGGGCCATTTGACAGGAAGATACCATCAGGATTCATTGCAAGTACTTCAGCGGCTGGTGTTTGCGCTGGTACAACTGTTAACTTACAGTCACGGTCAGCTAACATACGTAAGATATTGCGTTTTACACCGTAGTCATAAGCGACTACGTGGTATTTGCAATCTGTCTTCGGCTTAGGTAAGCCACCTGTTAGCGTCCAACTACCTTCAGACCATTCAAAAGATTCTGCTGTTGTCACTTCTTTTGCTAAGTCCATTCCTTTTAAACCAGGAAAAGCTTTAGCTTGTGCTAATGCAGATGCTTCGTCGATATTCTCACCAGCAATGATACAGCCAGCTTGCGCACCCTTCTCACGTAAAATACGTGTTAGTTTACGTGTATCAATGTCAGCAATACCAACCACATTACGTGATGCTAAGTATTCGCTTAAAGACGCTTGATTACGGAAGTTGCTTGCTAGGAGAGGTAAATCACGGATAACTAGTCCACAAGCATGAATTGCTGGGGATTCTTCATCTTCTTGGTTGGTGCCGGTGTTGCCGATGTGGGGATAAGTGAGTGTTACGATTTGTCTTGCGTAGGATGGATCAGTTAGGATTTCTTGGTAGCCGGTCATTGACGTATTAAAAACAACCTCACCAACAGAACTCCCATCAGCGCCAATTGATACGCCTTTAAAGACAGTCCCATCTTCCAACACCAGTATGGCAGAATGACTCAAGTTAACCTCCATAAATAAAACAAATAAATAAAAATTTATATAATCTGAGTGAGGCCATGCAGAGCATTTTTTCACCAGAAAATAGTAAAATTTGGCAAATTCCGTGCATTTTATAGATCTTAAGCCCAATTGACCAATCAAATTTTATATTTTTATGAAAAAAATGATAAAGAATCTTGCTAAGTGAACTAAACGCGATTTATTTTAGCAAATGCCAACAAATATCGCATCTCAAGTTTATTGACTGAAACGTAAATGATAGTAATTATTAATGATAAAAACGATAATAAAGCGTAACATCAATATTCACAGTAGAGATCATTAAATAACTTCGTAACCATATGATTTTAAAGAAGACACTTTAATCTATACTTAATTTTCTGGTAATATGAAGGCGATCAAAATCAACGTGACAACTCCTAGGAATGCAGCAAACTTATATGCTAGGTTAGTATTTTATTTCGAGTTAACAACTTCTGAAAAAATCAGGCCCTGGATGCCTTGATATTGAGTAAACCTAGCAAACAGAAGATAGCAGTCAAACTAAGCAAAACTAGAATTATTTTTCTTTTAAGCAGTAAAAGGTCTATTTATGCAACAATTACAATCACTTCACTCCGCACCTATCTGGGTTTTTTTTGAAAAGATATGCGCAATACCTCATCCTTCTAAGCATGAAGACCAATTAAGAAATTGGATCATTAATTGGGCAGCAGAAAAAAATATAAGCTGTATAAAAGACAAAAAAGGCAACTTAATACTCAAAAAACCAGCGTCCATCGGTTTTGAAAGTAAAACAGGCGTTATTTTACAATGTCACCTGGATATGGTGCCTCAAAAAAATAATGATAAAAGCCATGATTTTTTAACCGATCCTATAACAACTATTATTGATGGTGAATGGTTACGTGCAGATAACACAACGTTAGGTGCAGATAATGGTATTGGCATGGCATCTTGTTTGGCTATCTTAGATGATGACACTCTGCAACACGGCCCTATTGAAGTATTAATGACCAGTGATGAAGAAACCGGCATGGTGGGTGCTTTTGCGTTAGAAACAAATCAATTAGAAGGCAAAATATTAATTAATACTGATTCAGAGCAAGAAGGTGAACTTTATGTTGGTTGCGCTGGCGGTATTAATGTCAATGTACTTTTACCTTATGAAAAGATGGAACCTGATATCACAGATGGTGCATTTGAGATCACTATTTCAGGATTAAAAGGCGGCCACTCAGGTGTTGATATTAACTTAGGCCGAGCCAATGCGGTTAAAGAATTGGCTACCGTACTTAACAACTTAGATGCAACCCCTTTCCTTATTTCTTCTTTCACTGGTGGCAGTTTACGTAACGCCATTCCTCGAGAAGCAAAAGCGGTGATCGTATGTGACCCTCAGTATAAAAACAGTATTGAAACAGTCATTAATACTCTACAAATCAGTCTAAGCGATAAATATAAAGAAACAGACAGCCAGCTCACTTTATCTATACAAGCCTGTGATTTACCAAGCTCTATGTTAACCCATCACAGTCACGATGATTTATTAAATGCTATTTCACTGTGTGAAAATGGCATTGTCGCTATGGATGACAATTTCCCAAATGTAGTAGAAACATCAAGTAATTTAGGGGTGATAAAACAACAAAGTGATCCTAACAACCAGTTCTTCATTCAGGTATTAGTGCGCTCTCAAATAGAAGAAGACAAATTGCAACATGCCAACCTACTTGCAGAGCATTTCAAAAAATACAGCGGTCGCGTAACACTAGAGGGCAACTACCCTGGTTGGAAGCCTAACAAGGATTCAACCGTATATAGTGTGATGGATACACAATACCAAACTCTTTTTGGTGCTAAACCAAAAGCAATGGTGATTCATGCAGGATTAGAATGCGGCCTATTCTGCAATAAGTATCCTGACTGGGATATGATTTCATGCGGTCCGACGATTAAATTCCCACACAGTCCTGATGAGAAAGTAGAGATTGCATCCGTGGATAAATATTGGTCACTATTAAAAGCAACATTACAGGCGATAGATTAGTAACAAACTCGCTGTTTAATATAATAAAGTCACATGAATAGCTTAATGTAGCTATTCATGTGTGTATTTTAGTTGTTTATAGCTGGTGATTATTCTAAATCAATCATGCGAATTGCTTTTTGTAATGCATCGTAACGTATTTGTAGTGCTTGCTTTTGCGGTTGCGCTTGTTGAACACTTAATTGACTTTCTACCCCGCTCGATACCTGTACTAACCAACCTCTGACCATCAGATAATAACGCGTGTCTGTTCCGTATTGTTGAATAATATTAAGTGATTTTTCATTCTCAGGTGTTTTTATTGCCTGTTGTAGTTGCTCTACCATCTGCCCTAGTTGTATCTGTTGCTGTGTTTTGAGATCGACAGCCTCCACACTACTATCACTTACTTTAAAAATACCAATAATCAGTAAAGCGAATAAGCCAATAATGATGACCGTGTTTCTTAATTTCATTAATATTCTCCCAGTGAATAGTTGCATAATTTGTTACTCAGTTTGTTATACTGCGCGCGATTTTTAGCATAGGAATATAACCACAGATGATCATTGATAAAACATGGCGTGTACTAACAATAGGTGATGGCGATTTATCGTTTTCAGCTTCCCTTTTAACGCATCACACACCTGCAGCTTTAACTGCGACCGTATTAGATACACGTGATACCCTATTAGGCAAGTATGCTCATAATGATTATCAAACATTATTACAACAAGACTGCCCTGTGTTGTGCAGTTTTGACATAACCGATCCTAGTTCATGGTCGCAATTAGCGATGCACTCATTCGACCTTGTTATATTCCAATTCCCGTTAATTCCAGCCTTTAAGTCACATGATGAATTTAAAGAAAAATGCAAAGAAGTGCATATTAACACCTTAAATCGACAATTATTACGTACTTTTTTAATCCACTCTTTCAAACACTTCTTAGATCCAAATGGCGCGAGGTTATGCTATATCACCTCAAAGGATGTTAAACCTTATAAAGAATGGAATATTGAAAATGCACTTAATATGCGAACAGAAATAGATTATCTAGGTTGGCACAATTTTGATATTAACCTATTTCCAGGCTATAAAGTACGCAATGTAGACCGCGATAAACATGTAAAGGATACAAAAGGCATTACCTATGTTTGGAGTGACAATAAACAACATAGCTTAAAAGCACAGTTAAATGCCGCACTGTATCAGGATGCAAATAGTTGTTCGTTATGTGCAACAGGTCCTTACAATAGTGAAGAAGAGAAACAAAAACACTTTGCAACTAAAAAACACCTCAATATGTTGAATTACGAAGCGATGTGGGAATTGCTATTAGATAGAGAAAGCGAACAGGCTTAGATCATCAAAAAAGCGAACAGGCTTAGATCATCAAACCTGCTCTATCAATTAATACTTTTATTTAGACACTTGTACTTTGCTTGGATCAATACCGTACTGCGTCGCTAAATATTGAAGATAACCTAAATCTTCACACATGCTTTTACCAGGTTCATCGGATATTTTAGCAACCGGTTTACCATTAACGGTGACCATTTTAATCACAATACTTAAAGGTACATTACCCACATCGTTCATTAAGTTTGTGCCGATACCAAAGGACACTTTAATCCGCCCTTTAAAGCGATTCCAGATTTCTATCATGCGTGGGAAATCTAATGAATCGCTAAACACTAAGGTTTTTTCAAGGGGCTCTATATCCATACTTTGATATAATTTAATGGCCTTTTCACCCCATTCAAATGGGCAACCACTATCATGACGTAATCCATCGTATAACTTACCAAAGTAAGGATCTGCAAAATCACG
Organism: Psychromonas aquatilis; assembly: GCF_038155185.1. Lineage (NCBI taxonomy): Bacteria > Pseudomonadati > Pseudomonadota > Gammaproteobacteria > Alteromonadales > Psychromonadaceae > Psychromonas > Psychromonas aquatilis. Next base: position 3,802 of record NZ_JBAKAZ010000063.1, on the reverse strand, counting down.
CATAAACGAATCCATTGAGTAGCAATCGGTCAATGCTATTCCCAATCGACCGCGATATTCTTGTACCCAACCTTCTAATGCGGCTTTTTGTGCTTCGGCTAATCGCGTCACTGCTTGCCAACTTTGGAACCATTCGTGAGCCATGGTACCCATTGCCGGTAAATCTAATGTTCTCGCAAAGTTAACACAGCTTGTGCCTAAAAATGAATTAGGTAATTCTTCTTTTAAGGTTTTTAATACTTCTTCTTGCCAATCTTTACTTGCACGTCGTCGAGTACCGAAATCAATAAATGTAAGACCAGTTGAGTCTTCGAGTGATTTGAATAACGCAATTTTTGAAGCAAGTTTTTCACGCGCAACAAACAGATCAAAACCACCGCAGTTAATATAGGTATGTAATTCACTGATAATCGCTAATGCATAAATTTCAAATAAACTTACGTGCATCAACGGTCCATCAAAGCGTAGGCTAATATTTTCACCGTCAGAATGGAGATGAACAAACTTCATGTTAAGCTTGAAAATGCGTAAAAACTCAATGAAGTCAGGTTTAATAAAAGACATTTTGGCGAGGTAATCTAACTCTTCATCGGTAAATGATAAAGTACAAAGATGCTCTAGTTGGCGTTGTAAGTCAGGAATTAAGGTGGTGAGGTCTAACCCTTTTTTGTTTCTACAAGCAAACTTCCACTGGACATTTACTAATCGAAATTCAGCGGTATGATAAAAAGCTTGTAACATACTAATTTTATAAAAATCGATATCCATCAGGCTATCAATTAGCCAACGATCTATTTTAGTATCACTCATTAACACTCCAACTCTTGGCTACTTTTAATCATTTTTGCTCCTGCATTTTGCATTTCTTGAATCGCTTTTTCGGTTGTTTCATTATCAACACCGCGACAAGCCGCTAAATTTACTAGTACTTGTACATTCGCGTTGCATAACTGTAAAACTGTTGTTTTGACACAATAATCGGTGGCTAATCCGCCAACAATCACTAACTCTATCTGGTGCGCAACTAACCACTCAAGGACACCAGTACTTTCTTGGTCTGATAAGTCATGATAACAAGCGCCATAAGGATGTTTGAGAGGATCAATTCCTTTTTCAACTACCAAGTCATAACTTGATTCACTCGGCAAGCCAGGAATTAAGGTGTTTCCTTTAGTACCAACTACACAGTGAGCAGGCCATTTAATATCTAAATTCGGATGGTCACCTTCCACGGGTGTCATAATCTGTTCTGGTGAAGTTGCTATCCAAGGTGCTTGCTCTGGGTGACAATCTTTACTAACCAGCCTATATTGAGCAAAAGCAGCTTGTGCATTTAGCTCATCAACGATCAAGTCACCTTCTGTTATTGGCAATTCATCGGGACAAATTGGCGTGAAACCACATTGTGGATCAACATCAAAGCTAACCGTTTTAGACTTTTTAATTTTCATTATATTGTTCCTATTTTCTTTGGAAAATAAAACTTATGGTAAATAAACAAACTTAAAACCAGTAGAATACCCCGCATTGGCATAAAATGTTAATAAAGTTTGTTGGAATTGTATTTTAAAGCCTTGTTATGGATTAGCCCTATAAAATCAAGGGCCATAGTAAGGGTTATTTGGTTTGTTATTGCTCAATTATTAACACTCAGTTTAACTTTTTAATTGTCGATTACACCGATTTTCTCTAAAAACACCACATTTTTATATTGTAAGTTAATTTTATATAGCCTATTACACTAACTTTTATTATCCTTAAGAGCTTATTATTTTATTAGCTACATTGTATAACTCACCGATAGATATATCTGTGCCAAAAAAATCAAGGATTTACATGAATACTGATACTCAGGTTTCAAATCGATGGTCAAGTCGATACGCATACATTCTAGCAGCCACTGGCGCGGCTGTTGGATTAGGTAATATATGGAAATTTCCTTACATCATGGGTGAAAATGGCGGTGGTGCGTTTGTACTAGTATACCTATTATGTATATTGCTGATCGGTATCCCTGTCATGATGGCTGAAGTGATCATCGGTAAACGTGGTCGTTCAACACCTGCGAATGCTCTTGCTCACGTTGCGAAAGAGTCAGGCCGCTCTTCTCATTGGTCTTTAATTGGGACAATTGGTGTTATCGCTGGTTTCCTTATTTTAAGTTTTTATGCTGTTATTGCTGGTTGGGCTGCTGCTTATGTATTTTTTGCAGGCGCCGGTGAATTTAGCGCCGCAGCTGCAACACCTGCAACTAATGCACAAGTAATTGGTGACTTATTCAGCGAATTAATTACTAGCGTACCGCAATTAATTATTTGGACAACAGGACTACTTATTGCCGCAGTTTACGTTATTTCTCGTGGTGTAAAAAATGGCTTAGAAACAGCGATTACTTACTTAATGCCTGCATTATTAATTTTGCTTGTTGGCATTATGCTTTACTCTGCTGCAGTCGGTGATTTTGCTGCTGCCTTTGCATTTATGTTCCACGTTGATTTTTCTCAATTAACGATCGAAGGTATTTTAACTGCACTAGGTCATGCATTCTTCACGCTCAGTTTAGCAATGGGTATTATGATGATGTACGGCGCTTATTTACCTAAAGGTATTTCAATCGTTAAAACGTCTATTACGATTGCTATTGCTGATACTATTGTTGCCTTAATTGCTGGTTTAGCTATTTACCCAATTGTATTTGCTAATGGTTTAGAGCCAAGTGCTGGACCTGGTTTATTATTCCAGTCACTTCCACTTGCCTTTGGTTCAATGCCGTTTGGTGATGTCGTTGGTACGTTATTCTTTATCATGATCGTATTTGCAGCATTTACTTCGGTTATCGCATTGTTAGAATCGCCAACTGCTTACTTAGTAGAACGTCAAAATGTGAGCCGTACAACTGCAGCCGTTATTGCTGGTGTAGGTATTTGGATTTTAAGTCTACTATCAATTTACTCATTCTCTGGTGCTGCATGGACTAAACTAGATTTTGGAATGGGTGGCGATATCTTTGAATTCTTAGATTACATTACTGCAAATATTCTATTACCATTAGGTGGTATATTCATTTCTATATTTGCCGGGTGGATGATCAAACCAGAGATTCTAAAAGAAGAGTTAAACTTATCTTACAGTGCCTTTAATATCGTACAGTTATTATTAAGATACGTTGCACCAATCGGTATTTTAATTGTATTTATTAATGCAATTGGGCTGTTTTAAATAGACAGGCTATAAACTCTCTTAACCGGGTCGTTTAAATTAACCATTAAAAAAGCAACTCATTGAGTTGCTTTTTTTTGTGTTTACTAACCCCCTACTTAAGAAACAACATCAACTAACGGATTGCATTGATCATTTTAATGTCGTTTTTCTATCTGTGTTAATGAGATTTTTAGGAATTTAAATTCGCTTAAGTATAATACCAATCTAAGTAAAAACATGATCTAATTGGTTTGTCTATTACAATTAAAGTGACTTAAGATAGAGCATATAAAAAAGACAGATTTTTAAAGTACTTGCCCGTAAGCAAACTTCATTACAAATGAAAATACGCTTACTGGCTTTAGCACATTTTCAAGATGGCCATTCACGAATCCAATTGCTCAGTTCCTAAAAGTGAGTAGAACTAGCGTTAATAAATAGGTGAGTAACTATCTAAGCGGAGTAGTATTGACGTTCGCTTCGAGGCGGTGACTTTAGTCTCCCTGCCTGCATCAAAGTAAAAACCAAAACAAACTTCATCTAAGTAAAATGCTAAAAGGTAACGAGCGAAGTGTGATCTTTTGTTCATTGCATCTGCAAG
>NZ_JBAKAZ010000062.1:0-16064 GCF_038155185.1 Psychromonas aquatilis | reverse complement strand
GCTCAGGTGTTAGTGCTTTGGATGTTGGCGTAGTTCCACCACGTTCATCCCTTAAATGGTGTCCGAGATCATTAGACCACTACAATAAATGGGTGAGTATCTATCTAAGCGGAGGCCTCGAAGAGTGAAAAGTATGTGCTTTAGGGATTGGATAAAACTGACCAGTTAATTTTACAGATTGGTATTACTACTCACAACTAGCCACCTTGCTACAAACAAAAACAGCGCCCTGAAGCGCTGTTTTTATTCATTTGAAATCAGGATTATAGACCTAGTTTTTCAAACTCTTTTTCAACTACCGCGTGCGGTAATGGAATGTAACCATCTTTTTCTACGATTAATTGACCTTGTTTAGAAAGCATTAGCTTAATGAACTCAGCTTGTAGTGGAGATAGCTCTTTGTTTGGCGCTTTGTTTACGTAAACGTAAAGGAAACGAGATAGCGGGTATTTACCACTGATTGCATTTTCCATTGATGCTTCAACGTAGTCAGTACCTTTTTTCGCTAACGGTACAGCACGAACGCCTGCTACTTTGTAACCAATACCAGAGTAACCAACAGAGTTAAGCGATGAAGCTACTGACTGTACTACAGATGCAGAACCCGGTTGCTCATTTACTGAGTTTTTAAAGTCACCTTTACAAAGTGCTTTATCTTTAAAGTAGCCGTAAGTGCCCGATACTGAATTACGTCCAAATAATTGGATATCTTTCTCAGCCCAGTTACCATCTAGACCAAGGTCAGACCAACGTGTTGCATTTTTATCAGCACCACATTTTTGTGTTGAAGAGAAAATAGAATCAACTTGTGTAATTGACATACCTTCAATTGGGTTATCTTTATTTACAAATACTGCTAACGCATCGATAGCAACACGTACTTCAGTTGGCTTATAACCGTAACGTTTTTCAAATGCTTCGATTTCTTTAGACTTCATGCGACGGCTCATTGGACCGAATTGTGAAGTACCTTCTGTTAATGCAGGTGGAGCAGTTGAAGAGCCTGCAGCTTGAACTTGGATGTTAATGTTTGGATAAAAATCTTTAAATTCTTCAGCCCAGAAAGTCATCATGTTTGCTAATGTATCAGAACCAACAGATGAAAGGTTACCTGAAATACCACTTACTTTTTCATAAGTATGTAAATCAGCTGCAAGTGCAGACGTTGATACTAATGATGCAGTACTTAAAGTAACTGCTGCTAACATTTTAAGTTTCATTCAAAACTCCATTTTCTACTTAGTTAATTTATTTGATTTGTATTTCATTAATTCGTTAATTCGTTAATTCGTTAATTCGTTAACAAAATATTTATTACGCTCCGTAGCGATGGTGCTTAATATGCCGTTTAATTGTGACACTTTAATTACATCGGCCATATTTTTTACATAAAAACAAAAAAGGCTTATCTACATTTGTAGATAAGCCTTTATAAATAAATCACTTAGAGTGTATTAACTAGCTGTTAGATTTTTTTCTACGTAATAGTAATACCGGTAAAGCAAATAACCATAACCACACACTTGCACCGCCACTACGCTCAGAGGTTTCATCTTCTGAAGATAAAGTCTCAGACTCCCAACAGTTTGGACTGTCATCAGGCGTTGAACTTGCATCAGGCGTTAATTTAACAAGAATTGATGTCGCATTAACACTTAAATTATAGTCCTCATCAGTGCTGTATTGGTAACCTTCAGCAATCACTACGCCATCATCGTTAATCGCCGTCGCGCTTTGAAGACGAATTAATGGATGTGTTACAACACCATCTGCATCTTCAGAACATAACAGGTCATCAATATACCAGCTGTCTCCGCTCGTATTATCGTATAAAAATGCACTTTGTGTACGTGGAATACTACCAACAACAGGATCAGTTTCATCGTAAGCATCGACTTTGCCAACAACTAAACCATTGTTATTCATATCATAGCCTTCACTGCCTGCGCCACTAAACGAAGCACTTTCACCATCTAAACGCTGCTCAGTTGTTAACACTTTTTTATCTAAGAAAGGAAAAGTAATTGAGTCATTATCAATATCATAGATAAACATTTCGTTCGGGAAGTTACGCCCTTTTGCTGTCGAATATTCACGATTACCCATCACTAAGTTATCATCAGTGATTGTTTTTGCCCAGGTGTTGTAAATTGAGTCTTCTTGATCACTAATATCATCTGTCGCAGCAGTTAATTCAGTCGGCGCACCATAGTTTCCATTATCATCAGGCGTCATGATAATGGCGCGTTGGTGACCACCGAAGTTATTGTTATTATATTCATAGGTTGATACACCAACAGCAATACCTGAACTGTTAATATCTAATGCAGCAGCACTGTATGTGGCATTACTGCCATCATTTGTTTCGTTGTCATCTAACCATTCAGTGGCTAATGCAAAACCAGTTAACTCAGTCTCTGAGCTTGCGCTATCGTATTCCCAAGCCCATGCCTGTGTATCAAAACCAGGACAGTAAAGAAGGTAACCTAGATCATCTTCATCTCCGTCATCACCTTCGTTATAACAACGATCGAATAGCTCATCATCACCATCAGCCCAAGACATGCTTGAATTACCAACAACTAATGTTTTACTGGTTCCATCTTCGTAAGTCACTTCACGCATTTTGTAAGCGCTGCTGTAACCACCATCATAACCAGAATCAACATCGTCATCAGAATCGCCATAAAAATCAGGTAATAATGAGATAGTTGCATCACTGGTACTTGCACCTGTGATAAATCCACGACGAACAAACTCTCGTGTTCTGCTTGAATCTGAATCTGAATAAGGTGCTGAACCATAACCAACGGCAAAGGGAACAGAATCCAAGTTAACAACATCAGTGACACTCACATCAGTATCATCACCAAAGCCAGTCACGGCAACATTATTAGTTGCACCAAAGAAGTAGCTTTCAGCATCTAAGATTCCTTGATCGATATATGCTGAAGCAGTACGCCATGCTTCATAGGCATTTTCGTAACTTAATTCGGTTGAGCTATCACTCCCCTCATAAAGCAGCGCACAGACTTCATCATCATAAAAACAATCTTGGTTAAAAGTATAAGGTAAACCACTATCTGTGTTCTGATCTAGTTTAGACTTAGTTGCATAAACACTGTATGTGTCCCCATCTTCTGTCAAACCTGAAGGATAAGGTCCATAATTACTACCAGTTGTATCAACAGATAAAATTTCATACTCATAATAAGGCGCAGTGGTTGCAGCCCATGCACTACCGGTTGAAAGTAATGCAATAATGGATAAATTGACTGTGTATTTCATTGAGTATTATTCTCCGTTTTGTAACTCATCTAATTCTTCCCAGCGTGCGAAAGCAGTTTCAAGTTGTTCTTCAGTTTCTGCTAACAAAGCAAGAAATTTATCGGCTTCTTGTTTATCTTTAGTAAAAAATTCAGGTGTATTAATTGTTTCCTGTAACTCTTCTACTTTTTCTTCTAATTGTTCTAATAATGCAGGTAAACCATCTAGTTCAAGTTGTAACTTATAAGACAGTTTTTTCTTTTTAGTGGTTTTAGCCACTGGCTTCGCTTCTGTTTTTTCAACTTTAGGCGCAGGCTTAGCTTCTTTAGGTGCTTTAGCAACTTCACTTTGTTGTTTATGACGACTTGCATCACTGTATCCACCAACAAATTGCTGAATATTACCATTACCATCAAAGAACCAAGTATGTGTTACCGTATTATCAACAAAACTACGGTCATGGCTTACTAATAACAAGGTACCTTGATAATTAGCTAATAGCTCTTCCAACAATTCTAGCGTTTCGACATCCAAATCATTGGTCGGTTCATCTAAGATTAAGAAATTACTTGGTTTTAAAAATATTTTCGCTAATAAAAGACGATTCTTCTCACCACCAGACAAGGCTTTAACAGGTGTTCTTGCTCTGTCAGGGTGGAATAAAAAGTCTTGTAAATAACCTAAAACATGGCGCTTGTTGCCATTAATTTCAACTTCTTGCTTACCTTCAGCTAGATTGTCAACAACGGTTTTTTCAGGGTCTAATGCATCACGATACTGATCAAAATAAGCGACTTCTAACTTAGTACCGCATTTTACCGTTCCTTGATCAGGTTCAATATCACCTAATAGCAGTTTAAGTACGGTACTTTTACCACAACCATTGCGTCCCACTAATGCAATTTTATCGCCACGCATAATCGTTGTTGAGAAATCACGAACGATACGCAAGTCTTCATAGCTGTAAGTTAGCCCTTCAGTTTCAAAAATAATTTTACCTGAGCGCGCAGCTTCATCGACAACAATTTTAGCTTTACCTTGAACAGTGGTACGTTCTGAACGCTCTTGACGTAATGATTTTAATGCGCGTACTCGCCCTTCATTACGGGTTCGACGTGCTTTAATACCTTGTCTTATCCAAGTTTCTTCAATGGCTAATTTGCGGTCAAACTCTGCATTTTGTTCTTCTTCAATACGTAATGCTTCTTCTTTTGCCACTAAGTAATCTTCGTAACCGCCAGGCCATGAGCTTAATTTACCACGGTCAATATCAACGATACGTGTCGCTAAGCGACGAATAAATTCACGGTCATGACTGATAAAAACAATCGAACCTTGAAATGACATGAGAAATTGCTCTAACCACTCAATTGTACCGACATCCAGGTGATTGGTCGGTTCATCAAGTAACAATAAATCCGGGTCATTCACTAAGGCTTTTGCCAACGCGACTTTACGTAACCAACCACCAGAAAGTTGGTCAAGCGTTATCTCTGGATCAATCGCAAGACGGTCTAAAATCTGTTTGATTTTAGAATCAAGTTGCCATGCATCTAACTGATCTACTTGCTCTTGTAATTTTTGTAATTTATTTAGCGCTTTTTCGCTACAGTCTTCTGCTATAACATTTAATTGTTCATGGTATTGGCTTAATACTTTACCTGCGTTTTCCATACCTGATGCAACAAATTCATAGGCACTCATGGTATTTGCAGTCGGTGGATCTTGCTCTAGTCGTGCAATTTTTACGTCATTATTAATTAATAACGACCCATCATCTAACTGAATACGCCCATCTAATACTTTTAATAGCGTTGATTTTCCTGCGCCATTACGGCCAACTAAACAAACACGCTCGTTTGCTTCAATGACCATGTCCGATTTATTTAATAATGCACCGCCACCAAAGGCTAATTCTGCGTTATGTAATGTTAATAATGCCACGTTAGTCCACTCTTTTCTTTTAGGTGATATGTCAGCGCACTAAACAATTTATGGATAGTTAACCGGCCGACATAATAATATGTTACGGGTTAAATTTGGGTTAAACCGTCAAAATTTTTTTATTAAAATGTACAAAAGGCCAATGTAAATATTGGCCTTTTTTGATTGTCTAATAATGAATGTGGTGTCTTTATATAGCACCACTAGCTTATCTAAATCGTTTTCACTCAGAAAACCTTATCAATATTAGATAATGCATTGATTAATCACGTTTTGTTAATAACCAACATTGATGTATTTTATCGTTACCTTTAAAGTCTTCAGGAATAGAAGCTTTACTGATATCTTTCACATAAAAGCCTAACGCTTTGATAGCTTCAATATCAAGCTTAAATCCACGTTTATTGTTAGAGAAGATAATCTCCCCCTTTGGATTAACACGCTCGCTTGCCGATGTTAATAAAGCAACGTGATCGTCTTGTACATCAAATACGTCGCTCATACGCTTCGAGTTTGAAAACGTTGGTGGATCAATGAAGATCAAGTCATACATTTCATGTGCGTGTTGTAACCATTTAATACAATCTTGCTGAATGAATTCATGTTTACCTTGAATACCATTTTCAGTGAAGTTTTCTTGACCCCAGTTAAGGTAAGTATTAGACATATCAACACTGGTTGTCGACTTAGCACCGCCTAATGCAGCATGAACTGAAGCCGTTGCTGTATAACAGAATAGGTTTAAGAAATCTTTACCTTGCGCCATTTTACCAATACGTAAACGTGTAGGACGATGATCTAAGAATAAACCTGTATCCAAGTAATCTTGTAAATTAACAATGATTTTTGCTGGCCCTTCTTGCACCACTAAACGTTGTTTTTTACTGTCTAACTTTTCATACTGTTGACGACCTTTTTGACGCTCACGTACTTTAATGATCAATTGATCATCCGTTAGGTCTAATAAGTAACGCGTTGTTGATACGATATCAAGAAAACGACGGCGTACTTTTTGCGCATCAATCTCTTTAGGTGCGCGGTATTCTTGAATGATAAGGTATTCATTATAGCGATCAATTGCTACGTTATATTCAGGTAAGTCTGCATCATATAAACGGTAACATTGTACATTTTCACGCTTCGCCCATTTATCTAAACGTTTCATATTTTTTAATAAACGGTTAGCAAAATCTTCAGCGTATATGGCAGGTTTAATCTGTTTAACTTCTTTAAATACTAATTCAGATTCTGATTCTTCTGCCATTGGAAATTCTTGTGCAGGTGCAATTGAACCCCATGGATTATCTTCTGTCGATTCTTTGAAAACAGGTTGTGCCGTTTGTGCCTTTGGTTTCGCTTTAGGCTCAACAGCTTCCACTTTTTCAACGTTGCGCTTTGGCGAGATACGGTAATTTTTTAACACACATTCAATTGGGCCATTGAAGAATTTGTAGCTACGCCCTGCTCGCATACCTAAACAACTTAATAGTTCAGTATCCATAGCAAACATGCTTAAATTCCAACCTGCAAAAGCATCTTTAAAGTGATGCCCAAGTTCAGTATACAAGCTGATAGTGTCACTAAAACCACCCAAACGCTCACCATACGGTGGGTTTGAAATTAACATACCAGTACTTAATTCTTCAGGCGGTAATACTTTTTTAGCATCTTGCACGCTAAATTCAATGAGCTCTGCTACGCCTGCACGTTGTGCATTTTGACGAGCAATACTGATCATATCTTTGCTTAAATCAGAAGCGTAAAAACGCGCATCACAATCTTTTACTGCACGTTTACCATAAACCTGTGCCGATGTTTTTAGTGTTTGCCACATTTCAACATCGTGCTTTTTCCACTGCTCAAAACCAAATTTGTCACGTAATGAACCTGGTGCAATATTTAATGACATCATGGCAGCTTCAATAACTAACGTACCAGAACCACACATTGGGTCTAAGATAGCTTCACCTTTCCAACCACTGCGTTTAATGATACCCGCAGCTAAAGTTTCACGTAACGGTGCTTCACCAGCAATAGTACGGTAGCCACGTAAGTGTAATGGTGAACCTGAAAGATCAATGTAAATTGACGCTTTATCTTTAAATAAACGGCCATTAAAACGGATATCAGCATCGCGCTTTTCAACATTTGGACGCTCGTCAAACTTCTTGCGGAAACGGTCAACAATCGCGTCTTTAATTTTTAAGGCACCAAACTGGGTATTACGAATTTCGTCATTGCTACCAGAGAAGTCAATTGAGAAAGTTTTATCAACATCAAAATGTGTTTCCCAAGGAATATTGCTACAACCTAAATAAAGGTCCATTGGATCAATAACTTTGAATTCACTTAGCTTAAGTAAAACGCGAGATGCAAAACGCGACCATAAACAAACTTGGTAACCTTGCTCTAATGAACCGTCGAAGCTAACACCACCAGCAATTTGCTTGGTATTTTCGATACCAAGATCTTTAAGTTCTACTTCTAATAAAGGGGCAAGGCCTTTCGCGGTGGGGATAAAATAACTGAACATAAACGCTCTCAAACAATTGTTGTATAAAATAGTTCGCATTATACCTAATAAACTTGATTATCCCTATGAATTTTGAGCTGTATTTTTATCGATAGTGATTATTTGTGTAAACAATGAAATGTTTGTTTAATGAGTCCCGTCAAAATCTGCAAAAGTTAAACAAAAATAATTGCTTAAAGCGCCTTCCATAAACCAGAAAGCGCTTTTTAAAAAGAGGATCATCAGATTAAGTCACACAGAGATCACTGCTGTATCTCTGTATTAAAAACCTAGCGTCTGGTTAGATAATTACAAAACCAACTTACTTGCTGCTGCGCGATGTCGGGATTGAATTTCATTAAGGTCACTGTCGACTAATATTCCGCCCTGTACTTTCCATTTACCAGCAACCATCACATGACTTGCTTGATGTGCACCACATAAAACTAATGCCGCCAAAGGATCATGCGCCCCGGAAAAACGAGCTTCGTCTAGGTTAAACATTGCAATATCAGCTTGTTTCCCTACCGCTAATTCCCCAAGATCGTCACGTCCTAACACCGCTGCAGACCCTTTTGTTGCCCAATATAATGCATCAAGGTGACTGACTTGATCCGCTTGGTAACGTAAGCGATTAATTAACAAAGCTTGGCGGACTTCTTGAATCATATTTGACCCATCATTTGATGCTGAACCATCGACACCTAATCCGATTTTAGCACCAGCCGCTTGTAACTCTTTGGTTCTACATATCCCGGAAGCCAACACCATATTAGAAGATGGACAATGTGCGATACCCACTTTAGCTTGACCCAAGCGTTTTACCTCTTGATCGTTAAAATGAATGCCATGTGCCAACCACACATCTGATGATAACCAACCAACCGACTCTAAATAGTCAAGTGGACGTAACCCAAAGGTTTTTAAACAAAAGTTATTTTCATCTTCTGTTTCCGCTAAATGAGTATGTAAACGAACCCCATATTCTCGGCCTAATTTGGCCGTCTCTTGCATTAAATCAGTAGTCACAGAAAACGGCGAACATGGCGCAAGTGCGACTTGTACCATTGCCCCATTTCCTTGTTGATGAAATTGCTTAATAACACGCTGGCAATCATCCAAAATCACCGCATCATTTTGTACTGTTGATTGCGGGGGTAAACCACCATCTTCCTCACCTAAGCTCATCGAACCACGCGTTAACATCACACGATTACCGATTTTACTGGCCGCCGAGACTTGAATATCAATTGCTTCCGTTAAAGCTTGTGGAAAAAGATAATGATGATCTGCCACCAGAGTACAACCTGAGAGTAATAGCTCAGATAAGCCCAACTCTGTCGCGGCATGTAACATTTCTGGTTGTAGTTTTGCCCAAACAGGATACAAGGACTGTAACCAAGGAAATAAACGTTTATTTAAAGCAGGCGGAAAAGCGCGGGTAAGGGTTTGGTAGAGATGATGATGAGTATTGATTAATCCCGGTAAAACAACCTGTGGCTTGCGTCAAAAATAGTATCAATGGCATGTTTAGGTTGCTTATTTTTAGCCACAAGTTCAATAATAATACCGTCTTTAATGACAATACCATTGCTTGCATCTTGTTGATTAGCAGTAAAAATAGAAAGCGGATTCTTAATCCAAAGAGTATTAGACATGGGTTCACCTATATAAATAGAGCGAACGATATCAAGCGCCGATTGTAATTACCCACTCAGCCACTTTATATCATCGCGATATAATAAATAGCAGTGACTTGCGTGTTAATCTGCTGAGAGATTTTATTGTACAGGTAGATAATAGATTGTAAAACGCTAAGTTATCAGCTTAGCGTTAATGTTTAAAGACAACATAAATGAATCAAACAAGCTGTTAATTAATTTATGTTGTCTGATACTGACTATCACAAAGTTTAGGCTAGGCACCTATCATTTGTTATTTTTTCAGTAAGTACTTAATACGTGTTTTCAAAATATCCGTGGCAATTCTGTTTTTACCACCACGCGGAATAATGATATCAGCATATTGTTTAGAAGGTTCAATAAACTGCAAGAACATAGGACGAACCATTTGTTTGTACTGCTCTATAACAGAATCCATGGTTCTACCACGCTCTGAGATATCACGTGTTAAACGACGCATTAAACAGATATCAAGTGGCGTATCAATAAACACACTTGCATCAATTTGCTCTCGTAGTTTAGGGTCGGTTAGCAGTAAAATCCCCTCTACGATAATAATCTTTTTAGGTGATAAATTAATCACTTCGTCAGTACGGGTATGTTCAGTGTAACTGTATACAGGAATTTCAACTGATTGATTATTTTGTAATGCTTGAATATGATCACTTAGCAGTTGATGATCAAATGCTTTTGGATGATCGTAATTTGTTTGAATGCGTTCTTCCATAGCCATGTGAGATTGGTCTTTGTAGTACGCATCTTCTGAAATCATCCCTATTTGATCTGTACCCATCTCTTGGCGCAGTTCATTACAAATGGTGTGTGCAATTAAACTTTTCCCTGAAGCTGAAGCTCCTGCAATTGCGATAACGACACAGTGATTTTTATTCAAAATAAACCTTTTCTATTGGTTGTTAATAATAAGTCTCGGCGCTGGTGAACACCAATTAATAAAATAAGCGAGTATACTTCCACAAAATAGACCACCGATATTCGTATATAAATCGAGCCAATCGCCATAACGACTAGTATAAGGTTGAATAACTTCAATCGCACCACTTAATACGGTAAATATCAGTAGAACGGCAAACCAGTATCGAGGCTTTTTCAACATTAATGGTAATGAAAGCACAGAGTAAGCGATAAAATGATGAACTTTATCGCTTCCACTTATTGAGGGTAATTTACTTAATGGTGTTAACGATAAGACAACGATTAAAGTTAGTAATAATAGAGATAATAAAACCCAATAATCTCTAATTAATTGTATCGCTGCTCTAATCAACTCTCTACTCCATTAATGCTGCTAATTCAGTTAACAGTTTATGTTGCTCTTCTGTTACTTCAGTTGGGGTTGGGATGACGACAGTATAAATTAGATCACCAACTTGATCGCTTTTAACTGACTTAATGCCACGACCTTTAATTCTAAACTTACGGCCAACTTGTGTCCCAGCAGGGATTTTTAAGTTAATGTAACCACTTAGCGTCGTTGCTTTCGCGCTTCCGCCAATGGTAGCCGTTACAAAGTTAGTCACTAAATCACAATATAAGTCATTCCCTTTACGGGTAAAGTGTTCATGTTCAATCAGATCAATTTCAACAAACAAGTCACCACGTCCGGCGCCTAATGTACCCGGATTACCTTGACCTGCAACGCGCACTCGCTGACCTTTGTTAATACCAGCTGGAATTGTCACTGATAATGGGTTGCTGGTATTGGGTAAACGTACTTCTTTTACACAACCATCAATAGACTCTTCTAAGGTTAACTCAACCTGTAAAATAATATCTGTACCTTTTTGAGGCTGTGGTCGTTGTTGTCGCTGAGCTTGTTGGCGTTGACCAAACATATCGCCAAATATATCACCAAAGTCAGCTCCGCCACCGAAACCACCCTGTCCAAATCCGCCTTGTCCACGTGGTTGACCATTTTCAAAAGCGTCATGACCATAATGATCATATTGCTCACGCTTTTCAGGCTCCCCTAATATTTCGTAGGCTTCTTTAACTTCACGAAATTTTTCTTGTGCAACCGGGTTATCAGGGTTTCTATCCGGATGATATTTCATCGCCAATTTTTTATAGGCTTTTTTAATCTCTTGTTCAGATGCGTTTTTACTTACACCTAAGACTTCATAACAATCACGTTTTGGCATTCTTTTCTCGGTATTCCATTGGGGTTAAACATTGCTATGGCACTGCAAAGCGGCGAAATTATAGCTTAACTAGTTGTAAATCACATAAAAAAATAACACCTAAAAATAAATGCAATAAAATAAAATTATCTCATTGTTTCTTAAGTGTTTTATATTTTAGCTGTTTATCGAATTATAATCGCAGAAAGTGTTTTAACCAATATAAGTCTGATTTTATCTTACTAACTCAATATGTTGATAGCATTCAACTTCAAACAGCCCGATTAAAATAAATATAAATCCTGATGTTATCAGCACCTAAATATCATCAATAACCAATACATTTATGAAATAGTTTTTTCCTATCAAAAACTAAAGTTTAAACGTTTATCCTTTTTTTATTTTTAGCCCTATTATCCCAGCACAAATTAAAAACAAAACCGTAAAGTGGGAATGACTATGAAAAAAACACGTAATGTATTAATACCAGCGTTAGGACTTGCAACTATTTTTAGTGTTAGTGCAGAGGTACTAACTAAAGATAATGGCGCGCCTGTAGGCGATAACCAAAACTCACTCACTGCTGGCGGGAATGGCAGTGTATTATTGGAAGATGTTCATCTTATCCAAAAATTACAGCGATTTGCTCGTGAACGTATACCAGAGCGAGTAGTGCATGCACGCGGAACCGGTGCACATGGTGTTTTTGTTGCATCTACTGATTACAGCGATATTACAACCGCTGCGCCTTTTGAAAGCAAAGGAAAGGAAACACCTGTTTTTGTTCGCTTTTCTTCTGTGATCCACCCTTTAGGTAGCCCTGAAACATTGCGTGACCCAAGAGGCTTTGCCACTAAGTTTTACAGTGATGAAGGCAACTGGGATTTAGTTGGGATTAACCTACCTGTATTCTTTATTCGTGATGCGATCAAGTTCCCAGACATGGTGCATTCATTAAAACCGTCGCCAGTAACAAATATTCAAGATCCAAACCGTTTCTTTGATTTCTTTTCTAATGAGCCAGGCTCAACAAGCATGTTAACTCGTGTATTCAGTGATAATGGTACACCTGCAAGCTACCGTGAAATGGATGGTTTTGGTGTTCATGCGTATAAGATGATCAATGATGATGGTGACGTAAATTACGTGAAATTCCATTGGAAAAGTCAGCAAGGTATTAACAACCTAGATGCAGATCAAGTGAAAGCAGTTCAGTCAACTGATACACAACATATGACTCGTGATTTATATGACAACATTGCACAAGGTAACTTTCCTAAGTGGGATTTATACATTAAAACAATGGCGCCATCTGAGTTAAACAACTTTGCTTACAACCCATTAGATGCAACAAAAGCGTGGACTAATATTAAAGAAACGAAAGTAGGTACGATGACACTGAATCGTATACCTGATAATTTCTTCCAAGAAACAGAGCAAGTTGCCATGGCACCAGCTAACCTGATTCCTGGTATTGAGCCTTCTGAAGATAGACTATTACAAGGCCGTATCTTTTCATACGCTGATACACAGCTTTACCGTTTAGGTGCTAATCACCAACAACTTCCGATTAATCGCCCGAAAGTAACTGTATTTAATTATAACCAAGGTGGTGTGGGTAATGTTGGTAATACAAAATCAGATATTAACTACCAACCAAATTACGAAAAAGTGACGGAAGATAAACAAGCACGTCATAGTGAAACGCCACTAACGGGCCATGTTCAACAAAAAATAATTAATAAAACGTTAGATTTTGCACAAGCAGGTGAAGTTTACCGTGCCTTTTCAGAGCAAGAGCGTAGCAACTTAATTCGTAACTTATCTGGTGATTTGGGCGCTGTGACTAATAAAGAGACTCAACATAAAATGTTAAGTCACTTTTACAAAGCAGATAGTGAATACGGTACTCGTTTAACAAAAGCAGTTAACGGTGACTTAGAAAAAGTAAAAGCAATTGCTGAAACACTATAAGTACATGTGCTGAAAGATAGGTGAGGAGAATAATCGCCTCACCTATCTAATAATACCAATCACGATAATTAACTAATCTATTTTACTTGTTAAAATAACTTATTTCGTCGTTGTCATTTTCGCAAATAGAACAACTATTAAAGCATTAACATCTTATCGTTAATTCTCCGATAGACTATTAACGAAGTTAATCGACGAAAGGCTCAAATTACGCCTTGAACTCAGTCATTTTTCCTGCACAAAATTTAGATCATTTATTTAACGTAATTGGTATAACACTCACGCAATTCGAGGTAATAGATGAATCATATTAAACCCTTAACTACCGCCAAGCAGCACATCAATAAAAGTTGGTTAGCTAATAAATTTACTTATTTTATGTTTTTAGTTATCGCTTCAACATTCAACCAAGCGATAGCAGAAGAAACAACTGAAACAACACAATATGACGTATTAATGCCCTACTTCTACGCAGCAGCGAGAACCGGCGACAGCGAAGTCATTACTGAATTTTTAAACTCAGGTTTACCCGTAGATATTAAAAATAATAAAGGTTACACCGCGTTAATGATTGCAACTTATAATGGTAGAAAAGAAATCGTCGATACCTTAATCAATCACGGTGCCAATGTCTGTGCACAGGATAATAAAGGTAATACCGCATTGATGGCCGCAGTATTTAGAGGAGAGATTGGGATTGCACGAACATTAATGTCTGAAGATTGCGATGAAAACCAACAAAACAAAGCCGGCCAAACAGCAGTCATGTATGCCAGTCTATTTGGGCGAGAAACACTTCGTAGCTTATTAATTGAACGTGGTGCAGATATTAATTTAGAAGATAAAAGTGGTAATTCAGCAGCGACTATTGAGCAACGTTTCCAGTAAATATTTAAGACCTGTTTATTTTTGCTATAAAAGC
Organism: Psychromonas aquatilis; assembly: GCF_038155185.1. Taxonomy (NCBI): domain Bacteria; kingdom Pseudomonadati; phylum Pseudomonadota; class Gammaproteobacteria; order Alteromonadales; family Psychromonadaceae; genus Psychromonas; species Psychromonas aquatilis. Next base: position 1,625 of record NZ_JBAKAZ010000062.1, on the reverse strand, counting down.
AGCAGGATCTAGATTAAAACTAACCACACAACGATAGCAAATGCAGGTTTTATGTTTTAAGTGTTCCGGGACTAGCGCAACTAATTGACTGGATATGAGCTCCTTTGCACACCAACAAGTGATATCACTAGTGCATTGGTTCTCTTGCAAACAAAAAGGACAGCTGGACTTATTCATCTGTTAACACCTAATATAACCCGCTAGTATAATTAAAAAGTCCCTTATATTCGGGACCTTTCATTTTATCTATATTGTTTCTTTTAGTGAGCATGGGAAGTATTACAACAATCCTGATCACTACACGCTACAGTCTCAATATGGTCTTCTTCAGTATGTGCACTTGAATAGGTATTTAAAATAACACTACTTGGACTATATTCATCATCATTGCCTGCGAGATAATATAGGTGTTCCCAAGCCAACATATAAGCAAAAAATAGACGATGTTGACGTTTTAATTTGATTGAGTTTGCATCAAATAGCTGACTACCAGCATAACCTTGCAAAGATTCAATAATATTAACAAAACGCAACCAATGCTGTTTATTCTTACTAGTAGGTTTAAAGCTAACTTGATTAAATGCTAATAATGCATTCCAAAAATGTTTATTTGTATCTTCATTTTTTATTTTTTTAGCTTGTTCAACCAACAAAAAAAAACTAACGTCTTTAGTTTGTTCAACGCCTAAATAGTTTTTTAATTGTTCCACCAAATGTAATTCAGCCTGATAAAAAAAGACTGCTAATGGGACTGTTTTTTTCTCTGTAAGTTGAGCAACAAACCCTTCAAAGTTATTGTCCATGCGATTCTCCATTTGAATTTTAAATTAGGCGATTATAAGCATGGTTAGCCATACAAGTAAGCCTTTTATATTTACGTTTTTATAATTATAACCCGATTAACTGTTCACCCTAGTATTTAATTGAGGCTCATCAGTAACCTCACCAAAAAATAATGGCTTAGCGATAATGATCAACAATATAATACCAATCTGTAAAATTAACTAGTCAGTTTCATCCAATCCCTAAAGCACATACTTTTCACCCTTCGAGGCCTTCGCTTAGATAGTTATTCACCCATTTCTTAACGCTAGGTTTACTCACTTTCAGTAACCTTGCTTTGACTTTGGAGCGATGGACGAATTAAGCGCCAGCTTAGTATCATGAGCGAAGAAGCTCTGCGGCTTCTTTTTTAGCCTCCCTTATAGATGCAGTCAATAAAACAAAGTACTTCGCTCTTTACCTTGTAGCATTTTACTTAGATGACGTTTGTTTTGGTTTTTTACTTTGACGCAAGCAGGGAGACTAAAGTCACCGCCCCGAAGCGAACATCAATACTCCGCTTAGATAGATACTCACCCATTTATTAACGCTAGTGCTACTCACTTTCAGGAACCTTGCTTTGACTTTGGAGCGATGGGTGAATTAAGCGCCAGCTGAGAAGCTCTGCGACTCCTTTTCAGAAACCTTGTTTTGACTTTGGGGCGGTGGCTTCAGCTTCCCTTGTAGGTGCAATCAATAAAACCAAGCACTTCGCTCTTTACCTTGTTGCATTTTACTTAAATGACGTTTTTTTTGGTTTTTGCTTTGATGCAAGCAGGGAGACTAAAGTCACCGCCCCGAAG
>NZ_JBAKAZ010000061.1:0-16876 GCF_038155185.1 Psychromonas aquatilis | reverse complement strand
GTAAACGCATTTTCATTTGTAATGAGGTTTGCTGACGGGCAAGTACTTTAAAATCCGTCTTTTTTATATGCTCCATCTTGAGTCACTTTAATAGTAATAGATAACTCAATTAGATCATATTTTTACTTAGATTGGTATCAGGCATCATTATCAATGTTGATGCTGATTAGCTAAACAATCTAGTATTACTAAAGTCACTTCAATTATCTGGCATTTCATATTTATCACTTTTAATACTATCCAATAAATACCATCTATCTAAAGCCCCCTGCACCACTATATTTTACTTATTACAATCCAATGTAAAGGCTTTATAGGTCATTTAGTTACTTAGATACGAAGACAACAAAGCGGAACTAATAAATACAAATACGATGATTAGCCGCTCTGTTTGGCAGAAAATTCAAGCTCAACAGAACCGTAAAATAGATAACTAAACCAAAGGTTATATTATAGTTTAACTTGTTATTTAAAATTACCTTTACTTAAAAGTAAATAGTAACTATTATCATTTAAAAGGATTTGTTACTCTCATCAGCACAGCAATGCTTCATTTAGAGTAAATATATAAAAAGAATGAAAACTCAAAAAATTAAATTAGGTGAATCATGAATAAAAAAACAATCCTTATGATTTTAGATGGCTGGGGTACGTCACCCGACCCTAAAGTATCAGCTCCAGACAATGCGAATATTCCTTTTCTGGATTCCTTATACAAAAACTACCCAAATGCTTCTCTGCGTACAGATGGCGAACATGTTGGTTTACCAGCAGGCCAAATGGGTAATAGCGAAGTTGGCCACATGAATCTAGGTGCTGGTCGCATTGTTTACCAAGACTTAGCAAAAATTAATATGGCAGTGGCAAATAAAACCCTTTCCAAAGAACCGGTATTAGTTGATGCACTACAATATGCAAAAGACAATAATAAAGATGTCCATTTTTTAGGTCTACTAAGCGACGGTGGCGTGCATTCACACTCTAGCCACTTAAAAGGTTTTATTGACGCTGCACAAGAAGCTGGCATACAAAATTCTTATGTCCATGCATTTTCTGACGGTCGAGATGTCGACCCTAAATCTGGCAAAGCGTCGATTATCGATTTACAAGATTACATTAAAAATACCAACACTCAAATTGCATCAATCACCGGTCGATACTATGCAATGGATAGAGATAATCGTTGGGAACGAGTACAACTTGCATACGATGCACTTGTCAACGGCGCTGGAATAAAAGCGACAAATGCAGTAGATGCTATTGAGCAAAGTTATGCAGACGGTGTCACTGATGAATTTATTAAGCCGATTATTTTAACTGATCCGCAAATGAAACCATTAGCGGCCATTAAAAAAGATGATGTGGTCATATTTTTTAATTTCCGAACTGACCGAGGTCGCGAATTAACACAAATGTTAAGTCAGCAAGACTTCCCAGAACAAAACACAGCGAAGCTGGATTTATACTACGTCACCATTACTAACTACAGTGATGACTTCGACAATGTAAAAGTCATCTACAACAAAGATAATATTAGTGAAACACTGGGTGAAGTACTTGAGAAACACGGTAAAAAGCAAATCCGTATTGCGGAAACAGAAAAGTACCCGCATGTTACTTTCTTCTTCTCAGGTGGCCGAGAAGAACCCTTTGAAGGCGAATCACGGATACTAAAAAATTCACCTAAAGTGGCAACCTACGATTTACAACCAGAGATGAGCGCCTATGAACTTCGTGATGCTTTAGTCCCTGAGCTTAATAAAGGCGAAGCAGATTTTGTTTGTTTAAACTTTGCAAATGGCGATATGGTAGGTCATACAGGTATGATGGATGCGGCAATTAAAGCCTGTGAGGCTGTTGATCAATGTGTCAAAGATGTCGTTACTGCAGCACTTGAAAATGACTACACAACCTTGATCATTGCTGATCACGGTAATTGTGAAACAATGATGAATCCTGATGGAAGTCCTCATACTGCGCACACAACAAACCCAGTACCGGTTATTTTAGTCGATAAAGAGTTAACTAAAATAGAAGATGGTGTATTAGGCGATATGGCCCCTACTATACTGAAATTAATCGGTATAGAGCAACCTGCTGCGATGACAAGACATTCATTAATCTAATAGTCGTTTTATGATAAATACTTACCCAGCCTATACGGTTGGGTAAGTATTCCAAACAACTAACCACCTAGTATTATTTAGTATTGTTTAAAATCCAGACACGATCATTTCAAGCAAGTCTTAAGCACAATTTATGGATGGTGCTTTAGCTATAAAACACCATCAATCAAATATAAATAACCTTCAAAAATCAACAAAGAAAGGCAAGGAACAGGCATTAGACTAGCTGTGTTGCAGCTCCTCTATTTAGGCTTTTAATGGTTTTATACAATCCAGAAGTGTTAACTCAAATTGCTTATCAATCGATTCAGCGATCAATTCAATACGACTTTCTGAACAACTCTCTAATGCATTCATCGTCAGTCCGTCAGACGTCAGGTTATAACCAATAATGCCTTTATCGGTGATCATAACCGCTTTCATGCGCTCTATCTTTAAACTAGCCAATAAACGCTGTAATTTATCCTGCTCGAACACCTTATCTGCAGAAAAACGCCAGCCTACGCTATAAAAGCCTTCACCTTGGTTAACCGCTTTCACTACACCAGTGTCTGGCATAATAGTTTCTGAAGCGAGTGGTTTATTGTGATCATGTGCATGGTAATCGTGATGATGTCCTTCATGGCTATCATGGGCATGATGATCGTGGTCATGTCCATGATGATCGTTCTCATGAACATGATCTTTATGCTCTTTGCATGAATGATCTTGTGTAAACATCGCTCCTTCAAGCTCCGCGACTGAAATCGCGCCATGTTGACTAAACAATACTTTAGTATTTGCTTGACTGATTGCAGCAACATATTTCTCTAGTTTTTCTATATCACCTGCTTGATACAAGTCGACTTTATTACCAACAACCGTATCAGCAATAGCAATTTGTTGGTTAAATGTATCATGATTGGTATAGCGAGGATCAGAAAGCTTACGTGCATCAACCAAGGTGATATTTTGCTGTAATGTTAAGACGGCTTGATAATGCTCTGAAGATAACACTTCCACCACTTCTTTTGGATGCCCTAACCCCGTAGGCTCAATCAATAACCTATCTGGTTTTGCTTTGCTTAATAACTGGTTCAACGCCACCTTCATGGGCAAACCTGCAGAGCAGCACATACAGCCGCCAGTCACTTCACGAATAAAGATTTTTTGATCAAGTTGCTGGCCTTCTACCAGACTACCATCAACGCCTATCTCACCAAATTCATTAACTAATACAGCCCAACGTTCATGCTTTGGTTTATTGGCCAGTAAATGCATAATCGCTGATGTTTTTCCAACGCCGAGAAAACCCGTAATAATATTCGTTGGAATGCCTAAAATAGCGTCATTATGCGCATTCATTGATAGATAGCCCCTTTGTTAGTAACCAAAAATGCTAGAGAAAAACAGGAAACAAGGAATGCAGTGTTGCTAGATGTTGCTAATATATTGTTCAAAACAAATCCTGAAAAATAAATGTTATTACCCAATGATCATAGGCTCAAAGCAGACAATCACTGGATCAATGAAAATGCGGGTTAACACGGCATAGCTGCCGCATTAACTAATTAATATAGTAATCTGAATAGTAATCTAAAATTCGATGATTTTAATGATACAGATAGCGGCGTACAAGCGCCATATTAATGACTAAACGATAAACGCATTGCTGAAGACGGCGTACCGCAAACGCGTTCATTTTCATAGACTAGATTACCATTAACCCAAGTGTTTTTGATTTGTGCTGAAAACTCATGGTTTAAAAATGGAGTCCATTGACAGTGGTATAAAGTATTTTCTTCGCTCACCAATGTTGAAGCTGTTGGATCAACTAAGACTAAATCTGCATAATATCCTTCTCTGATAAAACCACGATCTTGAATACGATAACGAATAGCAGGGTTATGTGCTGTTTTTTCAACAATTTGTGGAAGCGTCATCTGGCCATTTTTGACTTGGTCAAATAAACTTAATAAGGCATGTTGTACTAAAGGTAAACCAGCGGGTGCTTGCTCAAAAGGAACCTGCTTCTCCTGCCATGTATGGGGAGCATGATCTGTTGCAATAATGTCAATCTGATTTGTTGTTAATGCTTTTAATAACATAGTTCGGTCAGACTCAGACTTAATCGCAGGATTACACTTTATTTGATTGCCTAATTCACCATAATCTTTATCGCTAAACCAAAGATGATGCACACAAGCTTCTGCAGTAATACGTTTGTTCTCAATAGGTCCAGCTTCAAATAAAGCTAACTCTTTTGCCGTTGTAATATGTAAAACATGAAGTTGACTATTATGTTTTTTAGCTAAGCCAACAGCGAAAGATGAAGAGGCATAACATGCTTCATCGTCTCTTAAAATAGGATGATCTTCGATAGTAAAGGTTGATTTACTTTCTGATAAACGCGCTGTATTTTCACTGATCACAGCCCCGCTTTCACAATGTCTCACAATTAAAACCGGTGAATCCCTAAAAATAGCATCTAATGCTGCAGGATCTTCAACCAATAAATCCCCTGTTGATGCACCCATGAACACTTTCACACCACAGTGTTTACTTGGATCAAGTAACTTAATTTCTGCTAAATTATCTTCAGTTGCGCCTAAATAAAATGAATAATTTGCCAATGAACTTTCTTCTGCAATCGCAAATTTACGCTCTAACGCGTCAATGGTTGTTGTTGCAGGATTTACATTGGGCATTTCCATGTAACTGGTTATTCCACCAGCAACAGCAGCTTTAGACTCACTAGCAATAGTACCTTTATGAGTTAAACCAGGCTCACGAAAATGTACTTGATCATCAATCATACCCGGTAATAAATAACAGCCTTTAGCATCAATAACTCGATCACCTTCTGTTGCGCTAATCTTACTTGCAATGCGTTGTATGCGTTGATCTGCAATACGCACATCCATCGCTTCGATACAGTCTTCATTAACAATACGTGCATTTTTAATCAGTGTTGTTGACATAACTTTTCTAATTTTCCTTAATAATTAAGTGTAATAATCGAATGGGAAACTTGTTTTATCTGACTAACGACTAGCACCATGCAGTGCTAACACAGTGCAACTTACCTTTTAAATCCCCCTGTAAAGTGTGATTTACAGTAAATCTAATGTGAGTAGCAATCGACGCTCATTAGTCTCTAGCGCAGGAGAACGATGTATCAATCCTCTGTTTTCGTTACCTTCCCAACCACTTCCTTTTAATAAAGCAACATCGCCTGCTTGCATTTGTTGAACGGTAAACTCAGTGTCATTTAACTCAGATAAACCGGCTATTGTGTTGGCACTAGTGTGGGCAGTATCGGCACCTTCACTAGGCTGACTTTCCAACCATTGAGTCGCTAAACCACTAAAAGTAGTGACTAGGCGACACGGTATTTGATCAACATGAAATTTAGGGCACATCGCAGTATCTAAAGCCGTCAGTCTCATGCCTGCTGCTTTGACATTGAATAAACAACAGAACATATCAACTATCAGCGCAATATCTTCACTTAATGCCGCTGCACAATCATAATCAGATAATTTATATCGAATATACTCAGCCGTCTCTTCAGGGCTAACACTTTTCACTAACGCGATTGACTCCCCAGCTGCTAGCATTTTGTCAATGTCCGCCGTTAAAGTACTAGGCAAAGCGCGCTGCCAAATAGCAATATTATGCTTTGGATTATATATCTCATTTAAAATGGCAGATTCACTAGCAATAGAGGATAAAAATGACGTCTGAATAGAACAAGGTGCAATAGTAGAATGACTCATCATGGGGCTCTCTTTTATATATTTTCTGTGACTATGAGGGTTAATGCACAACATTCAATTGATAAACTGATGGGATAAGGTTTCTATTTCTGATGCTAGCCACTCTCTACTGATAGCGTAATGAAACCGTTTTAATCACCCTATCTGCCATGAACATAGTGAATAGTTATACATATAAAATAACCTCTGTCGTTATGTTATAACATAACTGCTAAAGACTTACTATCATTAGTCGTTATTGAACATTGGCTAGCATTAATTTGTGCTATTTCAACAGACAATAAGTAATCAAATTTAAGGGAAAGCGACTATCGATATTCTTTAATGAACAAGTACTTCATTGATAATGATTGATTTTTTATAATTTTTATTGAATGTTTAATTATGATCTAGTCTAACCATGTACAATCAATGCAAAACCCTAAAGGCCTATTCAACTATGTTTAAATCGTTCTTTCCCAACCCTAAGATATTTTTTATCTCAGCATTAATCTTTGCTGGGCTTGCTTGCGGTATTTGGTATGGTTACAACCAACAAATAGCTGCGCTACTCGGTCTCGATATTACTGATGCACAACCAGTAATAGGACTAAAACACTTTGTAACAGATTCATTTCTCTTATTTTATGGCTACTATATTCTTTGTACGGCTGTTTTTGCTTTAGTTTGGTTTAAGTTATCTCCACATAAATGGCAATGGTGGTCGATTGTCGGCTCATCAACTATTCTCTTTTCTACCTATTTTTCAGTGCAGGTTTCCGTTGCTATTAACAATTGGCGCCGTCCATTTTTCGATTTAATACAATCTCTATTAAAACCCATTGATGCAAATGCAGTAACTGAAACCGCTAATACACAAGCAACAAGTGCTGCCACTGAACAACTATTTAGCTTATTGATTGTATTTGGTGAAATCGCTTTCCTCGCTATTTTCATTTATGTTGCAACACGCTTCCTGGTGAGCCACTATATTTTTAGATGGCGTACAGCAATGAATGAGTACTACACAAAGCATTGGTTAAAGCTAAGGCATGTGGAAGGTGCATCACAACGTATCCAAGAGGATACAATGCGCTTTGCTTCAATCATGGAGAGTCTTGGCGTTGCGCTAGTAGAAGCAATAATGACATTATTCGCCTTCTTACCCGTATTATGGAGTCTATCTGACTATGTAACAGAGCTACCTATAATAGGCGAAATAGCCCACCCACTATTTTATGCTGCGTTATTTTGGTCCATTTTTGGTACCGGATTATTGGCATTAATTGGTATTAAACTACCTGGATTAGAGTTTAATAATCAAAAAGTTGAAGCTGCGTTCCGTAAAGAACTAGTATACGGAGAAGATAACACTGACCGAGCAACACCTATTACTTTACAGGCATTATTTTTAAACGTACGTAAAAACTACTTCCGATTATACTTTCATTACATGTATTTCAATGTCGCACGTATGTTGTACTTACAAGCAGATAATATCTTCGTGTTTGTATTATTGGTACCGACTATTGTGGTGGGAGCAATTACATTTGGTATCCTACAACAAATCCTAACGGCCTTTGGACAAGTCAGTAATTCATTTCAATACCTAGTGAACTCATGGACAACTATCGTTGAACTTTTATCTGTACGTAAACGACTGGTTGCATTTGAATCAACCTTAGATAACCACTAACGTTACGACTAAGCATTGATACAGAGATCATCCTCTATCAATGCTTAGTTTTCCCTCCCTTAATCAACCTTAAATGTAAAATAAACACCCCTTAATTTCCTATGATGCTTTATTAATATTTAAATCCATCTATTTTCTTTAAATTCATAACTAATATGTTATAACATAACACATTTAACGTTAACGTATTAATAATAAAAAAATTGAAACTAAATAGGTTTAATTAATGTCTCGTTTTACAAGCCATTTATACTCATTAATTATTTTTTACCAAGGGCAATGCCCGATAAGAAGAATCAAACCATGAAATTTTTACGTTATTTAGTTGTTATTACATTACTTTTACCCTACATCGCGACTCAAGCTCATCCCCACTCGTGGATCAGCATGAAAACAAAAATTGAAGGTACTGGTAATCAAATAACTGGACTTACTATGTCTTGGACTTTTGATTCAATTACCTCAGCATATATGCTTGATGGAGAAGATTTGTCTCCTGAAAAAAAATCGAAAACCTTCAAAAAAATAACCGAATCAGTTATGGAAAACATTAATTTAGAACATTACTTTACCTACTTTTATGACGGTGAAGATCCGATTAAATATGCCTTTTCAAATCAAGGGACACTAACACAAGATAAATCTAAATTAACGCTTGATTTTTATATTCCACTGTCAGCCCCTAAAACAATTACCAACACGCCGTTAAAACTGGCGATTTTTGAACCAAGTTATTATGTAGACATGAGTTGGGGCAGTGAAAATGACATTGAATTAGCACCTGAATTAAGCAAACTTTGTTCCTTTGAACTGGTTCCGCCCAACCCAACACCAGAACAGGTCAGTTATGCGATGTCATTAGGAGTAGATGAAAACCCTGATGAAGCGTTAGGGCAACTTTTTACCCAAACAGTGATGATTAATTGCCTTACATAAGGGATTAGCATGACACATAAAATAATGCTCAATAGGAGTTAGCGTGACAAGTAATATAAGACTTAATAAAACCTGGTTATCATTTATCACTTTGCTGTTTTTAACTGCTGGATATACTATCTGGCAAGCATGGCCTTCTATAATTATCACCAGCATGCAATGGCAAAAAGGCATTAACGAGCAGATTATTGATTTACTATACTCCGCTCAAACACAGCTCCTAGCCTCAGGTATTTCACTTATCTCTTTAGCCTTTATCTATGGCGTTTTACATTCACTGGGACCTGGTCACGGCAAGTTAATCGTGACAACCTACCTCGCCACTCATCCAACTAAGGTAAAAATAAGCTTAGTACTCACTATTTTATCCGCTTTGCTTCAAGCTGTGGTGGCTATTCTTGTTGTCTCTGTATTGTTAATGGTTTTTAACTCCACTATGCGAGAGGTCAATGATGAAGCCAATAAATTGATCACCTTAAGTTTTTATTCCGTTGTGATATTAGGGCTCATTATTATTTGGCGTAACCTAAAAGCCCTATTCAAAGCGATCTATTCACGTCCAGCGCCAATAAAAATAACCGCCATTAAACCTGTTATTAAAAAAACCAACCATGCTACCCCTACTAGCAATGTTAATAATCACAGTCATGATACGGCTGGCCATATTCATAGTAACGATTGTGGCTGCGGGCATGTACACTTTGCAGGGGCTGAAGACATTAATAAGGCATCTTCAATAAAAGAATATCTGGCTATCATTTTTAGTGTGGGTCTTCGCCCTTGTACAGGTGCGATTATGGTATTGCTGTTTTCAAATACACTAGGCTTATATTGGTTAGGTATCGTTAGTGCTTTTTTCATGTCAATCGGTACCGCGTTAACCACTTCCTCTATTGCAATTATGACCACAGTAGGGACTAAGTTGGTACAAGGTTACTTAAAAAGTGGGAAAACAACCTCTAAAAACACCGCAACAAAAACAAATATCCATACTATGATCAAGTTAACCGGCGGTATGTTATTAGTACTCACAGGCGCCATATTATTAGCTTCTCAACCAGTTGGCATGTCACCAGTTTTTTAAACTGATGCTTACCTTTGATTGCCCTCCTTAGTCGGTGGGCAATTTATCCTTTACCTATCTAAAACGTGCTTATTAATATCACTTTCAATTTCAGCTTAATCAAATACTTACCTTATAAATAGCGGTTCACTTATTAAATGCCCATCCTCAAAGTGACTCTCGAATTAGCTGATCACACAAGTCAACAATGTGCTGTGCAAGCACTGAATCGGAAGCATACAAGACCCCTTTGTGATTCATATAATGAGAGCCTTGTCTATTTAAGTCTAATGGCAGGCCATGTATATCACTCACCCACCTATCTGTTGCGTGCGCTAAACACGCTGTTGCGCTGAAATCCCATAAACTCCCTCCACCAGCTTGAGTTTTAGGAAGTTTAATGTAACAAGCTGCATCTTTATTTTCCGTTTCAATCACAGACAGCGCATTAACCACAGCACCATACTGAGCATGAACATTAAATTGGTCATAACCTAAAGTCTCTGCTAGCTTAGTTAATTTCTGTATGAGCGAAGGGTAATGTAAATGTGATTTAAAACTTCTATCACAATATAAAATGAACTTTGAGGGCTGCTTGGTAACAAGATCTTTATCATCAATAGCAGAAACGGCTGACCTAGTAATAGCTGATGAAGCAATTAACTGAGCATTTTTATAAGCCTGTCGCTCACCGTGATTATCAATCAGCGTAAAATAACTGTTATCACTCAGTGGGTGATATACCGCCCCTATCACTGGCACGCCAGTCTTATTTACCAATGCAATTGATACTGCATATCCATCGCTTCCTTCGATAAAAGGTAAGGTGCCATCAAGCGGGTCGATACACCAAAAATAACCTTTAGATAAACGAGGATGAAGTTCAGCCTCTTCTTCACTGCAACCTTCTTCAGTAAGCACAGCAAGATCATATTGCTCAACACTGGATTGTAATCTAGCTAAAATAATCTCCTGACAAGCAAAGTCAACTTGCGTCACCACCTGTGAGCTTTGACTACTCCCTGCGGCCTTAAAGTGGGTCTTCAGTAATCCACGGTCAAAACCACGAATATATTCTCCAGCTTGTTGCACTGCTTCTAATGCTTGTTGACTCAGTATATTAAGGTCGGTTGTCGTTAATTGCATTACCATTAACCTCTCTCGGGAAACTGAGTTAACGAGCTAAGCGCTTGAGCCGTTAAATTTTCCGTATAATCATTTATTTTCCAATGGTTAGGTGACCAGCCTTTTACAAAGCGTTGAAAATCAGCCCAAGCAATGGCATATAATGGCCGCCACGCTTGCTCTAACTTCATCGGATCAATACCTTTACCAGTAGCAACGACAGCTTCACTTAAACAAGCAAAATAATAATCAATTAAGCTGTTTTGTAATCTTGCACAATGCTCAGGTGGAATAGCACTACTGATAAATAAAATAAGATCTTTCATTCCACATCCCCCGCCAACATATTGAAAATCAACCGCGGCAACTTGCTTTGCATCTTCAGAAAAACAAAAGTTAGCCAGTTTGGCATCACCATGAACTAAGGTTTGAAAAGGGGTATCCGTTAATATTTGATCAATACGCGTGGCAGCTAACTTTAAGGGCATATCTTGTAAAGCAGCTAACTCATCAGGCCGTGTTGCAAGGTGCCAATAAGTGCCCGTCTCCCATAAATCGTTATAGTTGTTTTGATCGGATTTGTGTAAATGCAGCGCATGAAAATGCGCTAACCATTTAATACACTTTTTAGCCTCTTCCACCGTAACGGTGGTTTTAACAATGGGATAACCTAGATCAGTTAAATCTTCTAATACAAGCAGATGGGATTGCTGATCACTCTGAGCAGCAAAACAGCGTGGGACATAGCATTGACTATTTAGTTGATGGGCATAATTTTTATACCAGTTCGCTTCTACTTGATAAGAATGTAATTTACGTTGGTGTGAGCGTTTTGTATTCCAACCTTTAGGGTGCGAGCTAGGCTGCGGCGTATGCACAGACTTAACCACCAGCGAATTAACCCGGCCACCTTGCACAGTGACTCGAAGCAGCTCGCCGTAACCACCCCATACCCCTTGAATGAGCTGTACCTGTTGGATTGATTTAGCGTTTGTTAAGGAGAGTAAGGTGTTTTTTAATGACTCGGAAATTGGCATATTAATGTCTGTTTACTAACGTTATCGGGTAGATTAATGGCTTAATACTACCTAACTTATTAAACAATTGATAACCTGATTGCCGCTATCAATGTCCTCAGTTGTTAATTAATAGGATTTGATGAGATTTCAATCTGCTTTATAATTAGCTGTGTCTATACTGATTAACAACGCATATTCCAGCTTAAAATGTCATCAAATATTGTTAGGCGTCGATACGAAGTGAGCAATAATGCCACTACTTGCTGAGATTTAATACTCAAAACTGAATAGATAATACAAATTAACGTTTGAATCCATCCTCCCCTCTGTTAGCATTATTTTATTTATAATTTCAAGGAAAATTAAATGACTTTAAAGAAAGTTTCCCTCGTTACCTTATCAGCATTATTTTTAACAACAGGCTGTGGAAGTGAGTCTACCTCTAGCGCACAAGCAGATGATAAAATTCAAAGCTTAGAAGCAGAATTAAAACAAGCTAAAGCGGATAATGAACAACTATCAACTAAGCTAAAAGAACTAGATGCTAAAGACAGCGAGACAGTTAAGGTTGATAAAAACCAAGCAACTTATGACGATAAAACAGTATTAGGTCAGGTTGAATGGACTTATATTAAAAAAGCAGAACAAAACTTTCAAACACGTGTTGATACTGGCGCCTCGACTTCTTCACTCAATGCGGTAGATATAGAAGAATTTGAACGAGATAGTAAAAAATGGGTACGTTTCAATATAACGCATAAAGAAGGTGGAGCTGAAAAGGTAATTGAAGCCCCTATTGTACGTACTGCAAAAATATTACAGTCGAATAGCCAAGATGAATCAAGTGAACGCCCTGTTATTGAACTTAAAGTTAGCATAGCAGGAATAGATACCACTTCAGAATTTACACTAACAGACCGTACTAGCCTAGATTACCCTGTATTATTAGGTCGTACTTTCATAAAAGATGTCGTGTTAGTTGACGTAAGCCAAGAATTTATTCACCCAAAATATAAAAGTAAATAAGCACTAAGCTATAACCCTGTAATGCTAAGTTATCAAAGCATTACAGGGTTAGGTTATACAATGTTAAGTGATACAGTGTTAGGTAATAGACCTTAAATAGTAACAGACAAGGGTAACAAACAGATAACAGATAAAAAGTAGCAGTAAGTGGTAAATAATGCGCTTCCAATAAAAAATACCAATTAGAACCTCCACCGTTTAACAAAAAACTAAACTCATAACCTGTAATCGTTAAAGCAAATTATCAATATTGTTTAATTTACTATTGCAATAAATACAACTCAGTGTAAAACGTATATTTTTAAGGCGCTTCAAAGGAGAAGACAAACCATGGCAAAACATCACAAAAAAACGAAAGCACAACCATTAGCTTTAAACACAACAGCAAAACAAACTGAACTAGGACGAGGCACAATAAACCATTCAGCAATGGCAGCATTAGTCACTAGCAAAGTGTTTTCGATGCGAGTAGTTAAACCGAAGAAAGGTAAAGGTTCATTTAACCGTAAAGCAAAACACGCGAGTAAAGAGTGTTATCAAATAGCCGCATAATTGCGATTATCTGATAACACTTTTATAAAGCAATTAAGCACCAACTTAAAAAGGTTTAATCAGCCGAAAAGTAAGGTTAATGCGCGGAGTAAGATGTCGTTTTGTTTTAGTAATAGTATGTTGCCAATGATGTTGTAATGCACCATGCATTAATAACAAGCTGTTATGTTGAAGATCACAAGTGACTTTTTGCAGCTTGTCTTGGTTATGTTTCAATATAAAACGACGTGTTTCTCCTAAGCTGTATGATGCTATCGCAGGGTTTATGCCTAATATTCTCTCATTGTCAGCATGATAACCTACAGAATCTTGCCCATCCCGATACAAATTAGCCAGTACACAATTAAAATGATACCCAGTCATCAATTCTATTTTTGCTTTTAATGCTAACAAACGCGGAGTAAACGCAACGGTCTGATATAACTTCTTATATCTCCCATCAGCACTCATCCCATAATCACCAAACCAAGCCGTTAAACGAGGTTGAAGATGACGCTGATCATAGACAGTGATTGATTCCTGCCGCCAAGGACACTCAGCTAATAGCGCTTCAAATAATTGAGAAGCCTCATCTTCAGGCAAGAGTTGTTGCCAGCAAGTCACCACACCATCATGATTAATAAGGTCGACCGGTGGTTGATCGTCGAATAAAGATAAAGTCATAAATATTCCGAAAGCAATCTAATGAAAAAATTTAACACAAAAATTTAACACAAAAATTTAAGGACACCCAATTATTTAAAGCATTAACTATCTGATTTTATTGTCTTCGGTTAATGGGTGTCCGCGATCTTTTATGAGTAAACAAGATGGCAACATGTTGATTGTTATTCCAGAAGAAGCACGTGCAAATCCACGTGTTTGGGCTTACCTCAATGAATTAATTGAAAGTGATAACCCAATTAACGAAGTGCAAGTTTTTGACCTACGTGAAAGCATGTGTAACGGCGGCGGCCCTGCTTGCTTACGTTTACGTGTGGCACTAAATGATAAAGAGCTACAAGCAACCAACCAACAAACGTTAATGAATGATCAACTTTACCTATCATTAACGCAATGGGTAAATAAACATTATCGCGACCGCCTAACTGAAGCCGACCTAGCCGACCCTCAACTACTGATGGAGAATCGCATCGCACTTGATGAATTAACGCAGATAATGCAATTAGGCTCTATTTATTCATTCCAAAGAGGTTAACGGCATTATGTTTGATTTTCTCGCGGAAACCATTAAAAGTGATCATGTAAGCGTCACTTCAGGGAAGACGGAAACGCTTTCTTGGTCAAGACCAGCGCCAGGGGTAATAACCTTTGAGCCTGATGCTGCAACGGATAAAAGTGTTGTTATTTCAGTGGGCGTTCATGGTAATGAAACCGCGCCTATCGAAATAGTTTCTGCGTTGGTCAATCATTTGATCGCTGGCAAACGTTTATTGAAAGTTCGTTTATTGGTAATAATAGGTAACCTTGAAGCAATGCGCCAAGGTCAACGTTATTTAACCATCGATATGAACCGCCTTTTTAGCGACCACTATCTACAACACGGGTCATGCTATGAAACACAACGAGCACTGCAACTACAGGAGATCATGCAGCATTTCTACGGAGCGGCACAGCGCCATAGTCATTTGCATTTTGACCTGCATACCGCGATCCGCGCTTCACAGCATTTACGGTTTGGTTTATTACCTTATCTAGACAAGGGCCAATATGATTTACACATGATCGATTGGCTGCAAAACATTGGTCTTGAAGCGGTGGTGATTAACCACGCACCTGCTGCTACATTTAGCTTTTTTAGTAGCAACCAATGTGATGCTGCGAGTTGCACCCTTGAACTCGGTAAAGCAAGTCCCTTTGGTTACAATGATCTTCAGCAATTTACAGGTATTAAGCAAGGGTTAGTTAATTTGATCAGTGGACAAAAGAACCCCTCTTCCAGCAGCAGTGAATTACAGCTTTATAAAGTAGCAAAAGTACTGACCAAATCATCTGAGCAGTTCAAACTTAACCTAGATGAACAGGTTAAAAATTTCACCGCTTTTAACAAGGGGTTCATCCTCTATGAAGATCACAAAAACCAATATCCAATTCAACAGGAAACCGCTTATATTCTGTTTCCTAATAACCACGTAAAAGTAGGTTTTAGAGCAGGATTATTATTACAAAAAGCCCACTTGTCGGAAATTATCAGTCCACCAGAGTAATGTTGTAATGTTGTAATGTTGCTTAACCAATGTGACTGAATAACTAACTCAGGGACAACATACAACGAAGAGCATGACAGTAAGTACATAAAAAGACTGTTAATAAACAATTTAAACGCGCCATAAAGCGCTAAGATCCGTTACTGGCATTTTTAGAAAGCTTTTTGGGTGGCAATCTATTAATCTACCACTGGATATTATTTAGCAAGGGAATAACAGGTAATAGCCATTCACTATTTGGCAAAAAAAATAATATCGCAATAAGCAATTTTGTATTCATGAATCAAACTTAGGAAGAGAGCATTAACAATGAAAACTTTATTTAAACAAACATTAAAGGCATTAACTGTATCGAGCGTGTTGGTGACTTCTTCACTGATCGCAAGCGAAAATACTAACGTGAATAACCCACTGTCTTATGCAGTTGCATGGAAACAAACTGCAGCAGAATACCAAGCACTCTATTATCAAGGCTTTAATATTGCTCAAATGCATGTTGAATTAGCCCTTGCTAAACATAAAGAGGGTGACAAGCCTATTGCAATCGTTTCTGATTTTGATGACACCCTGGTGCAGCCTCTTTCTTATTGGGGACAGCTAATTGAAAAGAATATAGACTTTTTTGACGATCCTATTTGGGATAAATGGATTCCAAAAAATGCCATGGTCGCTTCACCAGGCGCCAAAGAATTCTTAGCTTTTTGTGAAGAAAATGGCGTTGAAATCTTCTATATCACCAGCAGAGAACAAGGTGAAAAAACCTTTGAATACGCATTGGGTAATATCCGTCATTTAGGCTTCCCATTAAAAGATGAATCTCACCTAACCGTGTTACGTGATACATCAAATAAAGAAACTCGCCAAAATGAAATTATGGAAGATTACGACGTCGCAGTTTTTTTAGGTGATAGCTTAAATGATTTCCGCCGTAAATATTACGTTAAAGGCGATGTTCAAGGGCGTAAAGCAAAAATGGAAGAAGATAAAACACTATATGGTAAGAAGTATGTGCTATTCCCTAACCCAACCGACGGTCATTGGTTAGCTGGTATTTTTGGTCAATCAGAGCCAGAAGCAACCCCTGAAAATAGACAACTATTGAAAAAAGCAGCAGCAGGCGAACTTTAATTAATAACCCATTTTAAGCCCCCCTATCACTACCATTGTTTAACTAAAAACTCGTTTGCAATGGTAGTTTATATGGGTGCTTTGAGGGCTTTAGCCGATAAAATAATTAAATTTAATCCGCAATCGTTAATCCTCTAATATTAACTATCTCAACTTTTTTAAACTGCCTATGTGGCAGTGAACTACTAGGAATGAAATTGCAGATGAAATTGCAGGACACCCAATCATTTAAAGCATTAACTATCTGATTTTATTGTCTTC
>NZ_JBAKAZ010000060.1:0-17706 GCF_038155185.1 Psychromonas aquatilis | reverse complement strand
AAGGGAGGCTGAAGCCACCGCCCCAAAGACAAAACAATGTTCCTGAAAAGGAGTCACAGAGCTCCTTCGCTCATGGTACTAAGCTGACGCTTAATTCGCCCACTGCCCAAAAGAACACTCAATTTCTACTTCGGGGCGGTGACTTTAGTCTCCCTGCTTGCATCAAAGCATAAGCCAAAATAAACATTCATCGAAGTAAAATACCAATCTACGTAAAATACCAATTTAAGTAAAAATATGATCGAATTGATTTATCTATTACGATTAAAGCGATTTCAGGTGGAGCATATAAAAAAGACAGATTTTAAACTACTTGCCCGTAAGCAAACTTCATTACAAATGAAAATACGTTTGCTGGCTTTAGCAGATTTTCAAGATGGCCATTCACGAAGCCAAATTACTCAGTTCCTAAAAGTGATTAGACCTAGCGTTAATAAATGGGTGAGTATCTATCTAAGCAAAGGCCTCGAAGAGTGAAAAGTATATGCTTTAGGGATTGGATGAAACTAATCAGTTAATTTTACAGATTGGTATGAGTTTAGGTAAAACCAGTTATTAGTATTAGGTTTTCAGTAGTGTTTTTTTAATTGAAGGTGAGGCACGGTAAGGTGTGATCATATGTTACCAAGCGCCAAGCGTTCTCTTTGAATAGCGCGTTAATATCAGAAGGGCATAACAAGCTGTATTCGCTATCACTCACTTTGCATTTATGCTTTTTTACAAACTACATCGCGAGTGATGTTATAGAAAGTCGTTTTAACTCATTTTATCCATTCTATCGATATCAGTCGTTATCATTGTAATCGCTTAAGGCTAAATTAGCGGCTGCAAAAGCCGCTGTTTCTCTGACTTTTTCAGATAAAGTCGCATCGTTAGCTATTTCATCTAAAGTGTTTATTGCACACGTAATTGCTTTAGGAACGTAGGCTGCATCACCACTACCAATTTGGCTTATTAGTTTTCTGGTTTTTTCACTGTACTGGTACATGTTTGCTCCCAACATAAATATTTATTAACAAGTGACATTATAAGGTTATCAAATCTTAGTTTACTGATGTTAATCAATTTTATGTTGAGCAGTGAAATAAAACTAGTATTGTTTAAAGTGCTACTGTTTACAGTAAATAAAGCAACTTGTATTTGTTTGGCTAGCATTCGCTTCAATCAATAAACGCGTTGTCGTTGTTAGTTCATCAACCCAAGTCACCACAGTGCAATAATTGTCACTTGTTAACAAAGTAGATAATAAAGAAAGGTGATCGCCCACTTTACTCGAATCGATCATTAGGATCCGACTTTTATCAATGCCCGCATTCTTTAAAAACGCTGTATTAGGTTTTCCTGGAGGTGCTAGAAATAAAATCCACCCTTGATCTTGTTGGTTTTGAATATGGCTGAGTAACGAGTGATAGTTATTTTCTTGGTAATGTACATGCACTAATGTGCCGTTTTCTTTTACGGTTTGATCATAATCATTTAAAAGATATGGGTTAGTACGTGTTGCTTCAATTGATCTAGATAGCATAATAATTTACCTGTATAAATAAACACTGTGTAGATAAACAGTACTTATTTTTATATTAATGATCAAGCTAAATTTTATCCATTTTTTGCTCTTTGGATCTTATTTCAATCTTTACAATGACTTAGCAACTTTTATTTTTTTGGTATTATTTTTAAACAGTAGGAGTGAAGTTAAGAAAAGTAAAAATAGCGAATGATAGACAAGAAGGGGGCTGTGAAATGGCTTATTTAAAGTAAGCTAATGAAAAAAATCTAAACAATAATTTTATTTAAAATATATTACTTTTCAGTTGCTTAATGACTTTTTCAAAAATTTTTTAATTTTGAAGTTTGATGATTATATGTATAAAAATAGGGGGCATAGGTTATTAAATTGAAGAGGAAAGCACTCAAACTAGCTTTTAAATCAGCTGAAAGGTAAATGTTAAGATAAAGAGACATTTGATTATTGTAACCAATCTCTAATGAGCTGCACTAGGGTAGGTATAAGGTTATTTTTTTAGGGAATTTTTGAAACTACTGTTTAGTGTTGTAATTTTTTTAGTAAATCTCAACAATACTGTTTAGCATCTTGTTACTTTTCGCTAAATATAAAAAATGCTGTTTACTAATAGAGGTCGGTTAACCTTGTATGGTAAACAGCATTATTGGATTTGATAGTGACTCATTGTATATTTAACGGTGCTACTTAATACAATGACTTATTGATTAATAAACTAGTTCTACCGTTTGGCTAATAGATTTGGCATTATCAATCGCTGTTTGAATATCTCCACCTTTAGCAAGTGCGACACCTAAACGTCGGCTGCCATTGATGTCCGGTTTAGCAAATAAACGCACTTGTGAGCCAGCTACTTTACCTAATGCCGTACCAACTGCCGTATATTTAATATCTTTTGAAGTTCCATTACCTAGGATCACACTAGAGGCTGCTGCACCGTACTGTGTTATCTGGCCAATTGGGAAACCTAGAATAGCGCGAACATGTAAGGCAAACTCAGATAGATCCTGTGAAATCAGTGTCACTAAACCAGTATCGTGTGGACGCGGCGATACTTCGCTAAAGTAAACCTGATCGCCTTTTACAAAAAACTCCATACCAAATAAACCATAACCACCTAAATCAGAAACAACTTTTGTAGCAATGTCTTGCGCTTGTTGTAATGCTTTTTCAGACATTGCTTGTGGTTGCCATGATTCACGGTAATCACCGTCTTCTTGTCGATGTCCGATAGGGGCACAGAAGTGAATACCATCCACTGCACTAACCGTTAGCAAGGTGATTTCATAATCAAAAGGCACAAAACCTTCTATAATGATACGACCTTTACCTGTACGACCGCCTTCTTGAGAGTAAGTCCACGCGCTTTCTAAATCTGCATCTGTTTTTACAACGCTTTGTCCTTTACCAGAGCTGCTCATGACAGGTTTGATAACACAAGGTTGACCAATTTCTTTTACGGCTTGTAAGTATTCTTCTTTAGTATCAGCAAAAATGTAAGGAGAGGTTTGAACACCTAAGGTTTCAGCGGCTAAACGACGGATACCTTCTCTATCCATGGTTAACTTAGTTGCGCGTGCTGTTGGTACAACATTAAAGCCTTGCTGCTCTAGTTCTAACAAAGTATCAGTGGCGATAGCTTCAACTTCTGGAATGATAAAATCAGGTGCTTCAAGTCGAATTATTTCTTGTAAACGTTCACCGTCTAACATGCTGACTACATGTGAACGGTGCGCAATTTGCATTGCCGGTGCATTGGCATAACTGTCTGCTGCAATAACTTCAATACCAAAGCGTTGTAATTCGATAGCGACTTCTTTCCCTAGTTCGCCGGAGCCTAATAATAAGGCTTTTGTTGCACTGTTTGAGGTCGCTGTTCCTATCATTGAAATGGTCATTTAATTCACTCTTATGTGGATGAAAAGAAAAGGTTGTAATTAAGGTTATAAAAAAGCCCAGGAGTTTAAACTGGGCTGATGATTGGTTTTATTGGTTATAAAGTTTGTTCGCCGCCGAATAACTCGACTAGGGACGGTACTAATTGTTTTATCTCCCCGGTCATCAATATAAAGTCTGCGTCAAAGCGCGCTGCAAAGTCATCGGCTTCAATGTGTTCATTTTGCTCTTGTAATACGTCAGAAAACTTAAGGCGTTTTAATGCAAACTCTTCGCCTATCACAAAAGATATGCTGTCGGCCCAGTTGAGTGCTAACTTAGTCACGAATTTATCTGAATCTAAATGCTTTTTAATTTCTTCAGATAAAAGATCTTGTTGTTTACAGCGAATAATACCGCCGCCTTCTAAAGCAGAACAAAGCTCGGCTTCATCTTCTAGTTGGAAGTTAGCTGGAATATTACCTTCTACTAACCAATCCGTCATAACAACATCTGTTTGATTTTGCAGTTGTACAGGAACAACAGGCAAGCTACCTAAGGTTTTACGTAGTAATGAAATCAGCTCTTCCGCTTTACGTGCACTTGAGCTATCGACGTATAGCATATTGGTTTCGTTATCAATCCAAGCATAGGTTTGTGATGTTCGACTAAACGCACGCGGTAATAACTGCATGATGATATCTTCTTTTAAGCTATCTTTTTCTTTTTTCTTTAATGCTCTACCTTGTTCGAGTTCAATCGCCTCAACACGTTCTGCTAACTGATCTTTAATCACACCTGCAGGTAACATCTTTTCTTCTTTTTTAAGGCAGATTAGTAATTGTTTTTGGTGTACATGTGTATACATGCTACCGTTCTTCCCCATCGGAAAAACCCAACCTAGTTTTGAAATATCTTGACTACCACAAGGTTTAAATTTGAATTCTTCTAAATTTCTTTCTAATGCGTTCTCATCTTGTTCCATCGGGCGAGTAAAGCGATAAACTTGAAGGTTTTTAAAAAACATGGAAGACCCTTTTTTAATAATGCTATGAATGAAAATATTGAATTAGGTGCAGTTTAAAGGAATTTTCGAGAAACCGTCAAAAGAACCGTGATCTTTTTTTTAAAATCAAACGAATAAGTAGGTTTTATGACAGTTTGCCTATAAGTGTCATATAATTGTCACAATTGTAAGCAATAATTCGAAGCAATTATATTAGTATCAATGGAATTATGAAAATATGGCAAGCAAAATTTTAATTGTTGAAGATGAAGTCGCTATCAGAGATATGCTGAGCTTTGTGTTAGAACAACATGGTTACGAAACATTGGAAGCTGATAATTACCAAGCTGCATTAGCGCATTTACATGAACCTTATCCAGATCTTATTTTATTGGATTGGATGTTTCCTGGTGGCAGCGGAATTCAACTTTTAAAAGTCTTAAAACAAGATGAAATACTACGCCAAATCCCAGTGGTGATGTTAACTGCGCGTGGTGAAGAAGAAGATAAAGTCCGTGGTTTAGAAAATGGTGCAGATGATTATGTGACTAAACCTTTTTCACCGAAAGAGTTAATGGCTCGTTTAAAAACAGTGATGCGTCGAGTTAATCCAACCTCCTTAGATGATACGTTGAAAGTAGGTAAATTAAAGTTAGATCCGATTTCCCATCGAGCAACGCTAAGCAATAGCCCTTTAGAAATGGGGCCGACAGAATTTAAATTATTACACTTTTTTATGACTCACCCTGAGCGTGTTTATAGCCGAGAACAATTATTAAATAATGTATGGGGAACTAACGTCTATGTTGAAGATCGCACTGTAGATGTGCATATTAGACGTTTACGTAAAGCATTATCAGACCACGATCATCTGGTACAGACGGTACGTGGCGCCGGATATCGTTTTTCTACTCGCTCTTAATAATTGTTATATTTATTAATGTTGGTCAATGCTATTCTGAAAGGGTATTTTTAAAGTATAAAATTGCCTAATCATTTTTACTGTCCAACCTCGTATGAGTTGTACAACCAAGGTAATAAAACTTATAAGTTGTCGTAGCATTCTTTATAGGTTATTTATAAATTGGTTAATATCTATCGTGCAACCGCTAGAATGCTGCTTCAAGGATGCTAAAAAAGAGAAATACTTTTGAAAGAATTTACATGGAAGAAAACCTTTGGAAGTTGTTGCTTAGTTTATGTACCGGTAATGATTTTAGGCTTGTTAATAGGCCACGTGTTTGTTGCTTTGTCGTGTCTTATGTTCGCTCATATTTTATGGCATTACTTTTATTTAAGTAAATTAAACAATTGGTTATGGGTCAGTAAAAGTACTATTTTACCTTTAGGGCAATCGGTTTGGGAACATGCTTATATTGGGCTTGACCATATGCAAACACGTAATAGTAAACGTCGCCGAAAGTTAGCAGGTGTTATTAGTCGCTTTCGTGAAGGGGCTGAAGCGTTACCTGATGCGGTTGTTGTGTTTAAAAAAAATGGTGAAATAGTATGGTGTAACCGCCTAGCACAATTTCAATTAGGGTTTAAATGGCCTGAAGATGCGGGGGAGCATATTTCTAACCTGATACGCCACCCTGATTTTGTTAGTTATCTACAAAAAGAAGCATTTAATGAACCGCTGGATCTGCAATCACCGATTAACAGTGATAAGTTACTGGAATTCAGGGTTATGCCTTATGCTAAAAACCAACGCTTATTAATTGTTCGTGATGTCACAACCTACCGTCAAATGGATGAAAGTAGACGCCAATTTGTTGCCAATGTTTCTCATGAGTTGCGTACTCCTTTAACCGTGTTACAGGGTTACATTGAAATTTTAGAAATGAACACGCAACAAGATCCAATGCAAGAAAAAGCCATCGAAATGCTTGAACAACAAACCACAAGAATGTGTTCATTAGTCGAGCAATTAATGACCTTATCTAAAATTGAAGCTGCACCAACACTGGACTTTTATGAAACCATTGATGTTTCAGCGCTGTTAACACAAATAGAGCATGAAGCGATCGCTTTAGGGCGTAAAAAAGAGTTAGTGATAAAATTCAATGTAGACCCAAGTTTAGCGATTGTCGGTGATGAGCTACAATTGCGCAGTGCAATGTCTAATTTAGTGTTTAATGCAATACGCTATACGCCAGATTTAGGCAGTATTAAAGTGATATGGAAAAAGGTACCTGAAGGGGCTTACTTCTGTGTAATGGATACAGGTGATGGTATTGCTGAAGAGCATATTCTACATTTAACAGAGCGTTTTTACCGTGTTGATGAGTCCCGCTCTCGTGATACAGGTGGTACTGGTTTAGGGCTTTCAATCGTAAAGCACTCTTTATCTCATTACGATACCCAATTAAATATTGAGAGTAACCTTGGTGAAGGTAGCCAATTCTCTTTTATTATCCCTAAGACTTATATCGATTAACACTATCCTCAATAGTATCGCTGCCTTGATATTAGAAGAGAGGGAGCGATATTGAACCACCTCAATTATGTTTACTTAACAATCTATTCTTACTTTTTCTCTATCAAATTTTGTTTTAAATACTTATTGATAACATCAATTGTGGGAATTATTTTCAAATAATGGCATTAAGCTTTATCATGAATATAATTTTTACCGTAATTAAAAAGTGAATAATATGCTTAATCGTAAACTTGCTAATAAACTCGACCAGTTTTTAGAAATTCATCAATTCAAAGATTATTGTCCTAATGGCTTACAAGTAGAAGGGCGCGAACAAATACAAAAAATAGTGACCGGTGTGACAGCAAATCAAGCATTGATTGACGCGGCCATTGAATTAAAAGCCGATGCGATTGTTGTGCATCATGGGTATTTTTGGAAAGGTGAAGAGCAGCAAATCGT
Source organism: Psychromonas aquatilis (assembly GCF_038155185.1). Classification (NCBI taxonomy): domain Bacteria; kingdom Pseudomonadati; phylum Pseudomonadota; class Gammaproteobacteria; order Alteromonadales; family Psychromonadaceae; genus Psychromonas; species Psychromonas aquatilis. The sequence continues at coordinate 10,416 of NZ_JBAKAZ010000060.1, read as the reverse complement.
TTCCATGAAATATAAACGTATTAAGGCGCTAATTGAAAATGGTATTAACCTGTATGCCTATCATTTACCTTTGGATGTCCATCCTGAACTAGGTAATAACAAACAGCTAGCTGAATTATTGGGTATTACTGATAGACGTCCTTTAGAACCTTGGGATAAACGTAGTGTGGGCAGAGTAGGGAAGTTTGAACAAGCTGTTACACCGCAAAAATTAGCAGAAACCATCACTCAACAACTGCATCGTGAACCATTATGGATTGATGGTGGAAAAGCCGAGATTAAGAGTGTTGCTTGGTGTACTGGTGGTGGACAAGATTTTATTACAATGGCTGCTGAACAAGGCATCGATGCCTTTATTAGTGGTGAAATTTCGGAGCGGACAGTTCATATAGCAAAAGAAATGGGTATTCATTACTTTGCGGCGGGCCACCATGCAACGGAACGCTATGGTGTAAAAGCCTTAGGTGAGTGGTTAGCAACTGAAATGAAGTTTGATGTGACCTTTGTGGATATAGATAACCCTGTTTAACCTTGTCTAGAATGACGCTAGCTTATCCATGAACGGTACTGGCATGGAAAAGCTAGCTTAGCGACAAACTTAATTATTACAAACTTAATTCCTACAAGATTAATTCCTACAAAATATTATTATTGATATCTGTTCTTGTTAGATACCTCTTCAGTTTACTGCCCTTCAATACTTTATTCTGTATCAATAATCACCTTTATTAAATGCATATCATATATAAATTAAATACATTTCATGTGTAAATTAAGCCTGTATTATAGTTTATCTGCATGCATATCACGTAAAAACCATTTTTAAAGGTCTATTAATAATTTAATTTTAAGCAAAATAAAGTCAATATTTGTCCTATATATCAAAAGCATACACCTTTATTTGACCATCTGGTCAGTTTTTTTGTAGCATGTACTGTAAACTAATTTTAAGAAGAGAAATATAACAGTGCTTTATTATGGTGTTAATGCACCAAAATAAAGCGTTATAATTATTGTCGAGCACTGATTTATTTTAAGTGATTGATATGTAATTGTTTTTATTTTTTGGCTTTGAAATTGCAATATAGTGGACGAAATTATTAAATGAGTGTTGATATTTTTTGTAAAAATTAATTTTAATACTGTGCCGCTCATAGGGCCAATTGACATTTTCAATGGCCATCACATAAGGGAAAAATTGTGAATAAAAATAAAATAACGAAAGCTTTAATGTTAGGGCTTGGACTTTCTGTTGCGACAGCATCTTTTAATGCACTCGCAGCCAATGTACCAGAAGGTACTAAATTAGCCGCTAAACAAGAGCTAGTTCGTGGTAATGGAACTGAAGTTGCTTCACTTGATCCTCAAAAAACAGAAGGTGTGCCAGAATCAATGGCCATTCGTGATTTACTTGAAGGGTTAGTTAACCAGGATGCAGATGGTAATACGATTCCTGGTGTAGCTGAGAGTTGGGAAACAACTGATAATAAAACATTTACTTTTCACCTAAGAAAAGATGCTAAATGGTCAAACGGCGACCCTGTAACAGCCGAAGATTTTGTATATAGCTTTCAACGTGCAGTAGACCCTGCAACTGCTTCTCCTTATGCTTGGTATCTGGAAATGACAAGCATGGTTAATGCTGCCGATATCGTAGCGGGTAAAAAAGATAAATCGACTTTAGGTGTTAAAGCGATTGATGCTAATACCTTTGAAGTAAAACTAGAGCATACAACACCTTACTTTGTGATGATGATGGGCCATACAACGGTAAAACCAGTTCATAAAGCAACAGTTGAAAAATACGGTGATCAATGGACTAAACCAGAAAACTTTGTTGGTAATGGTGCCTTTGTTATTGATAACTGGGTAGTTAATGAGCGTATCGAAATGGTACCAAATAAAAACTACTGGGATAATGAACATACAGTATTAACAAAAGTAACTTACTTACCAATTGAAAATCAAGTTGCTGAAATGAACCGTTTCCTTTCCGGTGAAATTGATATGACTTATGAAGTGCCAAATGAGCATTTCCGTCGTTTACAAAAAGAGCATCCAGAATCGTTACAAATTAAAGGTAGCTTGTGTACTTATTACTACAACTTTAATTTAAAGAAACCACCATTTGATGACGTTCGAGTACGTAAGGCTGTTTCTTATGCGATTGACCGTAATATCATTGCTAACGCACTATTAGGTCAAGGCCAAAAGCCAGCTTACTTCCTAACACCTGAAATCATTTCTGGTTTCAGCCCTGAGTTACCAGCTTACGGTAAACTAACGCAAAAAGAGCGTAATGAAGAAGCTAAAAAACTATTAGCTGAAGCAGGTTACAATGAAGCTAACCCACTTAAATTTAGCTTATTGTACAACACTAGTGAGAACCATAAAAAACTGGCCGTTGCTATCTCATCAATGTGGAAGAAAACATTAGGTGCGCAAGTGACGCTGGAAAACCAAGAGTGGAAAACTTACCTAGAAACTAAAAAGCAAGGTGATTTCCAAGCTTCTCGTGCAGGGTGGTGTGGTGATTATAATGAACCATCAACCTTTACAAGCTTAATGGAAGGTAACAACACTTCTGCTGGTATCCATTACCAAAGTGCTGATTATGATAAATTAGTTGCAGCGGCATTGGCCTCAACGTCAGCAGAAGAGCGTACTCAATTATACTATCAACAAGAGCAATTATTAGCGAAAGATATGCCATTGGCACCTATCTATCAATACGTATCGACACGTTTATTAAACCCACGTGTTGGTGGTTATGCTGCAAATAATGCGGAAGATAAAATTTATTCTAAAGATATGTACATCATCGCAGAATAAATACCAATCCTAAGAGTACAAATACCAAGAGGCGGTAAGCGCCTCTTTTTGTTTTATCCAAAGAGTAAATTATGTTTAAATTCATACTCAAACGAATCATTGAAGCAATCCCTACATTACTTATATTGATTACCGTTTCATTCTTTTTAATGCGTTTTGCACCAGGCAGTCCTTTTTCTAGCGAACGTACCTTACCGCCACAAGTGATGGCTAATATTAATGCCAAATATGGTTTAGATAAGCCAGTTTTTGAGCAATACACTACTTACTTAACCAATGTTCTACATGGCGATTTTGGTCCTTCTTTTAAATATAAAGATTACACAGTGAACGAGTTAGTTGGCGCAGCATTACCTGTTTCAGCAAAAATTGGTTCTGTTGCGTTTATCTTTTCACTCTTTTTTGGGGTGGCAATAGGCACCATAGCCGCGCTAAGGCAAAATACTTGGCTCGATTATAGTGTGATGTCAACTGCCATGTTAGGCATTGTGATGCCATCCTTCGTATTAGCGCCTGTCCTTATTTATCTTTTCTCTATTAATATGGAATGGTTTCCTGCGGGCGGCTGGTTAGACGGCTCTGCTAAATATATGGTCTTGCCTGTGCTCGGTATGGCAATGATGTACGTTGCTACTTTTGCGCGTATTACGCGAGGCAGCATGATCGAAGTATTAAACAGTAACTTTATCCGTACTGCACGCTCAAAAGGCTTAAGCTTTTCTTATATTGTTTTAAAACATGCATTAAAACCAGCGATGTTACCGGTTATTTCTTATATGGGACCTGCTTTTGTAGGGATCATTACCGGGTCTGTTGTTATTGAAACTATTTTTGGTTTACCTGGAATCGGAAAGTTATTCGTTAACGCTGCGTTTAACCGTGATTATTCATTAGTGATGGGGGTAACGATTCTGATTGGTTTATTGTTCATCCTGTTCAACGCCATAGTCGATATTCTTCTCGCCTATGTTGATCCAAAAATTCGCTACTAAGGATGAAATTGATGTTAGCTAAAAAACAAAATAGTGAAGTGATTAATCAACTCGCTGACAATTTAGAAATCGAAGGGCGCAGTTTATGGCAGGATGCGCGTATCCGTTTCATGCGCAACAAAGCGGCCATGGTAAGTTTAGTTATTCTTATCATGATCACTTTATCGGTTATCTTAGTTCCAATCTTTGCAGAATTCGCATTTGACGATACGGACTGGTATGCATTGCACCAAGCTCCTTCTGCTGAACATCTATTTGGTACTGATAGCCTTGGCCGAGACTTATTTGTGCGTACCTTTATTGGTGGGCGAATCTCAATTATGGTCGGTGTATTAGGTGCGCTTGTTGCGGTTATTATTGGTACCGTTTATGGTGCCACATCTGGTTTTATCGGCGGTAAAGTTGACCGTATGATGATGCGATTCTTGGAGATTTTATACTCGATTCCTTTTATGTTCTTAGTGATTGTATTAGTCACATTTTTTGGTCGAAATATTGTCCTGATATTTGTTGCAATCGGTGCTATCGCTTGGCTTGATATGGCGCGTATTGTGCGCGGACAAACATTAAGCTTACGTAATAAAGAGTTTATCGAAGCGGCACATGTTTGTGGTGTGAGTAACTGGAATATCATTCGTCGTCATATCATTCCTAATGTGTTAGGGATTGTTGCTGTTTATTCAACATTATTAGTACCAAGTATGATCTTAACAGAGTCTTTTTTAAGCTTCTTAGGGCTGGGCGTACAAGAGCCTATGACAAGCTGGGGCGCGCTGTTACAAGAAGGAGCTCAAACGATGGAAGTGGCGATTTGGCAACTTAGTTTCCCTGCTGCATTTATGGTAGTTACTTTGTTCTGTTTTAATTATATCGGCGATGGCTTACGTGACGCGCTTGATCCTAAAGACCGATAGAAGGAAGAAAAATGAATTTATTAGATGTTAAAGATCTGCGCGTCGAGTTTACCACTCAAGATGGTAATGTTACCGCAGTTAACGATTTAAACTTCTCACTGGCGCCTGGTGAAACATTAGGTATTGTAGGCGAATCAGGCTCTGGGAAATCACAAACCGTATTCTCCCTGATGGGACTGTTAGCAAAAAACGGTATTATCACTGGTAGTGCAAAATTTGAAGGTAAAGAAGTACTTAACTTGCCAGAAAAAGAGCTAAATAAAGTACGAGCACAACAAATGGCGATGATCTTCCAAGATCCAATGACGTCATTGAATCCATATCTAAAAGTCAGCACTCAGATGATGGAAGTGCTGATGCTGCACAAAGGTATGGGTAAAAAAGAAGCCTTTGAAGAGTCCGTTAAAATGCTTGAGGCCGTTAAAATCCCTGAAGCGCGTAAACGTATTTCAATGTATCCTCATGAATTTTCAGGTGGGATGCGTCAACGTGTCATGATTGCGATGGCGTTATTATGTCGTCCTAAATTATTGATTGCAGACGAACCAACCACTGCACTTGATGTAACAATTCAAGCGCAAATTATGGCGTTACTTAATGATCTTAAAGATGAGTTTAATACTGCAATCATTATGATAACCCACGATTTGGGTGTGGTAGCGGGCAGCTGTGATAAAGTGCTAGTGATGTATGCAGGACGTACAATGGAGTACGGCACTGTTGATGAAATCTTCTATAAACCAAGTCACCCGTATACTGAAGGGCTATTGAAGTCGATCCCACGGCTAGACGGTGAAGTAGATGAGTTACCAACGATTCCAGGTAATCCACCTAATTTACTTAATTTACCTACGGGTTGTCCTTATCAAGACCGTTGTCACCGTGTAATGGACCGTTGTAAACAAGAAGCGCCGGTATTAACTACGTTTGATGATCAACGTGCTCGAGCTTGTTTTTCTGATTGGGAGTCTTGGTCATGAGCAATGAAAAAAAATTAATTCTTGATATTAAAAATTTAAAAGTACAATTTAGTATTCCTTCTACTTCATTATTACCTTGGGCAAAGCCTGCAACGTTAAAAGCGGTTGATGGCGTTAACCTAAAGTTATATGAAGGAGAAACGCTAGGCGTTGTTGGTGAATCAGGTTGTGGTAAATCAACCCTTGCGCGTGCCATTATTGGCTTAGTTCCTGCAACTGAAGGTAGTGTCGTGTGGATGGGCCAAGACCTAACCAAACTTGCTAAAGAAGATTTACGATTGAAACGTAAAGAAATCCAAATGATCTTCCAAGATCCATTAGCATCTTTGAATCCACGTATGAATGTGGGCGATATTATTGCTGAACCTTTAAAGACGTTTTATCCGAACCTGAGTAAGGATGAGGTAAAAGAGCAGGTTAAAGAGATGATGGCTAAGGTAGGTTTATTGCCTAATGTGATTAACCGTTATCCACACGAATTTTCAGGTGGTCAGTGTCAACGTATCGGTATTGCGCGCGCACTAATCTTGAAACCAAAAATGATTATATGCGATGAGCCTGTTTCTGCCTTAGATGTATCGATTCAAGCGCAGGTTGTTAACTTATTGAAAGAGCTACAACGCGAACTTGGATTAAGCTTAGTGTTTATTGCACATGACTTATCAATCGTTAAACATATTTCAGATCGAGTGTTAGTGATGTATTTGGGCAACCCAGTTGAATTTGCTGAATGTGATGCTTTATTTACAGCACCAAAGCACCCATACACTAAAGCTTTAATGTCAGCAGTGCCGATTCCTGATCCAAAAATTGAAAGGAATAAAACCATTCAGATGTTGGAAGGGGACTTACCTTCACCAATCAATCCTCCGTCAGGGTGTGTGTTTAGAACACGCTGTCCCGTTGCCTCTGAGCTTTGTGCGAGTGATAAACCTTTACTGAAAGGTGATCAACGTCATGCATACGCCTGCCTTTTATAGTGTGAAATAAAGTAAGAACAAAATAGTGATGGTTTAGACGTTTCTATTTTGTTCTTATGCTACAGCACAGTATTTTTGTATTATTTTTATACTATCTTCATCAATAATTAAAAAAATGCTACATAAATTGAAATAGAGGGCACTTTTACATTATGATGTGCCCCAAGAAAAAACAATCCAAATCATTTAGGGAATTAAAATGACAACATATAACATTGCATTACTAGCAGGTGACGGTATTGGTCCTGAAGTAATGAAAGAAGCTGTAAAAGTTTTAAATTTAGTTGAAGAGCGTAACGCTGACGTTAACTTTGAATTAAATGACGTTTTATTTGGTGCTGCTGCATATTTTGCAACAGGAAAATCTTTCCCTGAAGAAACAAAAGCGGCGTGTGATAAAGCAGATGCTATCCTTAAAGGTACTATTGGTTTAAATCATGAAGACTCGCAAAAAATCCCAGTAGATGAGCAACCTGAACGTGGTGCATTATTACCACTTCGTCGTCGTTACAATACTTATGCTAACTTCCGTCCAGTTTACCTACCAAAAGGTCTTGCACACTTTTCACCACTAAAAGAGTCTGTTGTTGGTGACGGCATTGATATCATGTTAATTCGTGAGCTTGTTGGTGGTTTATACTTTGGTGAGAAAGAAACAGGTACAGATTCAGACGGCAAACGTTATGTTCGTGAAGTACTAGAATACGATGAAGATCAAATCCGTCAAATCGTTCGTGTTGGTTTTGAAGTTTCTATGAAACGTAAAAAAGTAATGCACAACATCCATAAATCAAACGTATTAAAATCAAGCGTGTTATGGAATGCGATTGTTGAAGAAGAAAACAAAAACTTCCCAGAAGTTGAAGTGGTTAACATCTTAGTAGATGCAGCTGCAACTTACCTATGTTTAAAACCTACTATGTTTGATGTAATGGTAATGGAAAACATGTTTGGTGATATCTTAAGTGACCAAGGCGGCGGTATCTTAGGTTCTTTAGGTCTTATGCCTTCAGCATGTAAAGGTCCTAAAAAATCTTACTACGAACCATCACATGGTTCAGCGCCAGATATTGCAGGTAAAGGTATTGCTAACCCATACTCAATGATTGGTTCTGTAGCATTAATGCTAGAAATGAGCTTTGGTATGGACAAAGAAGCTAAAAACCTTTGGGCTGCTATGCAAGGTGTATTTGAAGATGGTTACTCAACATCTGACCTGTCTAAAGAAGGCGAAGCTAACCTAGTCAGCACCGCTGAATTTGGTGATATGGTTTGTGCTAAACTAGCTGCAATGCCTGTTTAATCAAATCACTTTACGATGATTTATACTAAACCACGTTTTTTAACGTGGTTTTTTTTGGAGATAAATAAAATGGCGCTTAAGCCTACGATTTTTAAAATGAATATTAATGTGTCAAATTTAGACCAGGATATTTATGAAACAATACCTTTAACGATTGCACAGCATCCTTCAGAAACAACGGAACGTATGGTCACGCGTATTTTAGCGTTTGTACTGAATAACCAGGAATTTTTAACCTTTACTAAAGGACTAAGTGAAGCCGATGATCCTGATATATGGGCCAAAAATTACAGTGACGAGTTTTTGCTGTGGATTGATGTCGGTGAGCCTGGGTTTGAGCGAATCAAAAAAGCATGTCGCCAAGCTAGAGAAACTAAGGTTTATACGTTTAATACCAAAGCCAATGTTTGGTGGAAGCAATCAGAAAAAGATTTCAGTACTATTAAAGCAGATGTTTATCAGTTTGATTTCGAGCAAATCCAAGCTTTTGCAAGATTAATACAACGAACCATGGATTTTAGTATTACTATTACGGATAATGTGTTTTATATCGCGGCAGATAATGGCAGTTGTGAAGTCAATTTAACGACCTTACAAGGCGAGTAAACATTGCACACAAATCTACACAGCGTATAATCCGCCATTCTTTAAATTAACACAGTGAAATCCCATGAAATTTATCGTTAAACTTTTTCCTGAAATCATGATGAAAAGTAAGCCTGTACGTAAACGTTTTAGTAAAATGTTACAGGGTAATATTCGTAATGTACTAACTCGCCATGATGAGCAGATTAAGGTAATTCTTGAGTGGGATAAGATCATTGTTCGCAGTCAAAATGATGATCCAAAAAATAAAGAAACGATTATTCATTACCTGAAGAGCACGCCGGGTATCGCGCACTTTTTAGAGGTGACTGAGTCTACCTTTACTGATATTCACGATATTTACGAGCAAACCAAAGCGTGTTTTGAGGACAGCTTAGCAGGTAAAACTTTCTGCGTTCGTGCTAAACGTATCGGTACACATGACTTTGGCTCAAATGAAGTTGAACGTTATGTTGGTGGTGGTTTAAATCAGCATACAGAAGCGTTAGCTGTTAAACTAAAAAATCCAGATGTGACTGTAAATATCGAAATCAATCAAGATAAGCTGTTCATGGTTGACCAACGTCATCAAGGTTTAGGTGGTTTCCCGCTAGGTACACAAGAGTCCGTTCTATCACTTATTTCTGGTGGCTTTGATTCTGGCGTATCGAGTTATCAATTGCTTAAACGTGGTTCTCGCGTGCATTACTGCTTCTTTAATTTAGGCGGTGCAGCCCATGAAATTGGTGTGCAACAAGTTGCTTATCATTTATGGGAGCGATTTGGTGCATCTCATCGAGTTAAATTTGTATCTGTTCCTTTTGAACCTGTTGTTGCTGAGATCTTAGAAAAAGTAGATAACGGACAAATGGGTGTGGTACTGAAACGTATGATGATGCGTGCAGCAAGTAAAGTGGCGGATAACTTAGCGATTGAAGGTTTAGTCACTGGTGAAGCATTAGGGCAAGTATCTAGTCAAACCTTACGTAACTTATCAGTGATTGATCAAGTTACTGATACGCTTATTTTACGTCCTTTAGTGGCAACCGATAAGCAAGTGATTATTGATTGTGCGCGCGATATTGGTACTGCTGAAATATCTGAAACGATTCCAGAATATTGTGGCGTTATTTCGCAGCGTCCAACCGTTAAAGCGGTGATGTCTAAAATTGAAAAAGAAGAAGCAAACTTTGACATGAGTTTGATTGAGCAAGTGGTGGCCAATGCTAAGACTCTCGATATTAAAGATATCGCAACATCGGCTAAAGAGCAGGTTAAAGAAGTTGAATCTGTTACTGCTTTTGCTGAAAATGAAGTTATTTTAGATATTCGTTCAATAGATGAACATGAAGATAAGCCATTAGTGATTGAGGGTATCGAAGTTAAACATTTACCTTTCTTTAAGTTAGGCTCTCAATTTGAAACATTAGCTCAAGATAAAACTTACCTATTGTATTGTGATAGGGGCGTTATGAGCCAATTACAAGCGCTTTACTTAAAAGAAGCTGGCTTTGAAAACGTTAAAGTTTATCGCCCATAGAGTTTTAATAGACCGATATTTAATGGATAGAGGTTTAATAGATACAGATGACTGCTAATAATAAGCACTAACACTATCTAGTCTCATGACTACATACATAGGCTAATCAGCAATAATCGCTGATTAGCCTAATTCATTTATAGCCCCTGTAAATCATTCACCCCACAAGCTGTTTAATGCTTATACCAATTATATTAAATAAGTGATCTAAATTTTTGCGCAGAAAAAATGACTGAGTTTAAGGCGTAATTTGAGCCTTTCGTCGATTAACTTCGTTAATAGCCTATCGG